>NZ_JBKABN010000059.1:0-7134 GCF_046269175.1 Serratia sp. J2 | reverse complement strand
CAGTTTTGTAGGTCCCCGGCAGGGCTGAAGCGCCTATGGCAAAGCGGCTGAGATCGACCGATGCTTCATTATCTACATTCAGAAACGACGAATCGAACTCGAGGCTTGCCGGGATGGTTCGTGACGCAGGGGCTTCCTCTGCCAGAGCGCTACCCACCAGAAAAATCGAGAGCGCCGCTATCCCCATAAGGGCGGCGCGATCCCAGGTGATATGCCGCAGAAATTTTGACATCTTGCCCCCTCAAGAGCTTGATACCGAAGTCATCACATATACTTTGAATAGCTAAAGGGATGTTATTTAATGACAGCGTCGATGGGGAGCACTGCGCCGTAGTCATTAACAAAGCTTGCATTGATTTTGCTACCTGCGTTGCCCGCCAAGTTGAGTGCCAGAGTTGAACGCGGTGCGACCATGGCGTTATCGAGTTTCTTGCCGTTGACCGACAGATTGACGAAAGAAACGTAATATGGGGTAGGATTGTTAGCCTGCACTTTACCGCCCTGGCTGCCCCAGGTGACGGCTTTAGCCGCGTCGTTGGCATTACCCTCCAGGCCTTTTGGGCGAAAGAACAGTTTGATGCGGGTACGGAAAGCCATCTGCAGCTTATTCTCGCCGGTTGCGGCCTGGCTCTTGGCTGGGACTTCCAGCACGTTCAGCCAGAACACCGATTCTTTATCCATCGGTAATGTGCCACCGGCATAGCTGATACGTAATGTCTGGGCTTTACCGGATTCGACCCGGTTCATCGGTGGGGTCAGCACAAACGGCACTTTTATCGCGGCAGGTTTGGCATTGGCATCGCCGTTATCGATCCAGCTTTGCAGCAGTACCGGCGAAGGGCCCACGTTGCTGATTTTGACGCTGACTTCTTTGGCATCGGAGGGGTAGATGACGCGAGTGCCACTGACTACCACACTGGCTTGAGAGTGGGCGCTGAATAAGGCAATTGCTGTGAGGGTAAAAACCTGGTAGGTGTAGTGAGAGAAAAGTTTCATATAAAAACTCCAAACCCAATATGAGACAGGGAGGGGAATTCCCCCTCCCGGAGAGCATTACTGATATTGAATAGAATAGACGACATTGCTGACTACGGTGCCCGGAGTTGTTGCCCCTTCTGCGTAGTAGCGCACAGCGTATGGCAGGTTGGCGCTACCGCCAGACACGTCCACGTAGGTGGTGGCAGTTTTCTGGTTCTGGTTACCGGCCTGGATCACCGAGCGGGAGCTGCTGGAGGCATCGAGCAGTTGCAGGCTGACGTTGGTCGCCCCACCGGTCAGGTTCTTCAGACGGCCGGTGACAGAGTCAACGGAAGCGCCCGCTTCGAAGAAGGCCGAGGCCGTCTGCAGGGTGCCAGCACAGTTGTTCAGTGACATCACGAAACCGGTTTCCCCTGCGGTCTTGGTGGCCGCATCCAGCAAGTTGGTCCCAATGGTTGGCAGCACGACGGTGGCATCAGCGGCCTGCCCATCTACAATCACATCACAAGTGGAAGCGGTCAGTTCTCCGTTAAAGGTGATGGTACCGCTAGAGGCGGCTTGTGCCAGACCAACAGAACCGAATGCGGCGACCAGGGATGCAACGATGGCTAACTTTTTCATATATTTCCTACTTACCTTGTATAGAGTAAACGATCCGGATATTCCGGTGGTGGAATATCATTACAATGCCCGAGGCGATATAAGTACAATATGGCTCGGTAAACAGCGCGGGAAACGTTTGGCGATAAGAGACGGTGTCAATTAAACGGTGTGACTGAATAATTCACACTGAATAATAAACAACAATCCCCTGTTGAATAGCTTTAACGGTGCCTTTGTTTCTTTATCAGTCACGCATCAGTGAGTCTGTCTGACGTGCTGTCTTGCTGTTGAAACAAGAATACGGTCAGGTAAGGAAAATTCCGAATGAAGTAATATAAAGTTGTGTTGTTTTGTGATTTTTATTAAATAAGTCAGTGTGTTAAGTAATGATCTTATGGTGAAAAAAACAGATTCTTCATCACTTTGGTAAGCAAAGCAATGATTACATAAGAAATTTGCTTAATGCCTTGATTATTTTATAACATTAATGAATTTACCTTGCAGTGACGTGGTGTGTTGCTGAAAATAAGTGAGTAGGAGGTGGGGGTGAATGTTATGTTGTTAATGTGTGACATTTTATTGGGGTCTTGGCGGATAGAGGGAAGCCTGCCCCATCGCGCTATAGTTGTTGTGGGGGCAGAAGAGTGTCAACCTAGCCAGTAAATATCACGCTATCTCGGTACACAAAAATTTCCCCCTGAAGGGCCAGATTTCGAACAGGTTTCTGCCACCCAGTTTGTGAAATGCATTTCGCCTGTGTGCATAAACCGTTTTGGTTGAAATAGATAAACACTGGCCTATTTTAGTGGCTAATGGTGTGGCGCATAACGATTCTTTCCTGCTTAGTCAGTGGTTCTTTGATTACGTGATATTTCAGGTTTTCAATTTCATTATTATCTGAAATTCTATTTAAAATATCATCAACTGTGGCATCAGTGTCGAGGAAAACATAACGGTTAAATGATAGTCTGAATTTTTCTTTACGGGTTGTCGGGATGAAGATCAACTTGCCAGGCAATCCCCCGGTTGAAATCAGAAATGAAAGCTCTATGCTGAAGTTTGCAGTGTGAAAAACAAAAATATCCTCATTATAAAATTCGCCGAATGGTTTTTTATCAAACTCATTAGGATGGATTTTTTTAATATTAGCTTCATTAAAGGGAAGTTGCTCTTTAATACCCATAAAGAAAAAGTTATTTTCTGTTACGATGTATATACTCATGGTTTTCGTCCTTAAATTTTTATCAAGCAATATCCACTTTTCATAATTGCAGGTGTTTTTTTTCTGTGGGAGTTGCAATAATGGCAACAACTCCCGTAAAAGGAATGGGGGTTTAAATTGATACAGCTATTAAATGATGCCTAATTAATAATAGTTTATTGTAAATGTCACCTTGCCATCGGCACGGCCTGGTGTCACTGTTGAAGCCGTTTGTATATATCTGGCAGATAACGGGATAGCAATATTTTTACTGCCGTCTTTAGGTAAAACCATTAGCTGCTCATTACTTAAATTAAACGGCGTTGGATTGACATCCCCCCAGCCCAACTGTATCCCTACCCCTGAAGCAGCTGAGGATGAGGAGGCGTCTATTGCCATGATACCGTTGGCTGCATTAACCACCGAAGTGTTGGGCACTAATCTAATGCCTACATTATTACTGGTCGATGCAGGAATAGTGCTGGCCCCGCCTTGGCTGTAGTCAAACATTTTGACTACGTTTTGGTTGTTATAATAGCCATAAAACGTCGGGCAGTTTTGTAGCGCAAGATTGGTTTTCACCCAAAGTGTCGTTGTCCCCACTCCAGTAAAGGTTTTATTGGCATCAAAGCTGCCTAACGGCACAACAACATCTGGTGTAGCACATGTCTGAGCCGAAACCGTCAATGTCCCCTGGAATTTTAATATATTACTGATTATTGGGAACCCTACAACATTCGGAGAGCCAGGCGCATTGTCATAGAATAATTTTGCTGTAGGTAGGTTGGCTGCACTTAATGTATAACTTCCAGGGGCGATGGGTCCAATTTTTACCAGGTTGATATACCGGGTACTACTAATTACGCGATTGTAATTTGTTGTTCCAGTCATTGCCTGTGTTCGAGTCCCGCCATTTGCAAAAGGAGCGTCAATAGTCACAGCGTTCCCGTTATCGTTGATGGCGACGCCAATCCCAGGTATCCCAGATTGATAAGTTTTTCCACCGAATGGTGAACCGGTCCAGCTTGCCAATGGCAATGGTGCCGTTGCAATTCCAAGATTAAACGTAAAATTGTAACTGTCTGGAACGGTTGGTGTTGTACAAGTTATATGGTACCCAGCACTTGTTCCACCGAACCAGGATCCCCGATAAAGCATGGTTCCATTCGGCATATCTACCCCCGCAGAGATATTCATCGGTGCCAACTGGATGGTATCCGTTCTGGGGACGGAACCATCATAGGGCTGACACGTAACCTGGGCCTGCACCGTATTGGAAAAGAGTACAACCAACCCGCCCAACAGGCTAAAATTAGTTTTCATGGAAAATATCTGTTTCATTGTGTTTTCTCCTCTGTCAGGCATTAAGCTGGTACCGAATGACGAGTATTAGTCGTTTGCCCTGCATTTGTCTGGCAAACAGAATTAAATTGTTGTATCTGGCTTTCGGCCTGCTTTTGTCCGTTGGCCACCGGCAGCAGCATATAGTTGACGGTGCACTGCATCGCACTGCCTTCGCCCCATTTCACCTGCAACTGCCCCTTGTCTTGCGCAACGCGGGCATAAAGTTGTCCCCCTTGGCCCACCGACCCCACATTGTTGCCTTTGTTATCAAAGATGTCTGCGCCAAACGGCACCGGCTCGCCCTGATAGGTGGCATTGACCAAAATAGGAGTACCCCGTTTGGTGCTGTATTTCACCTTCACCACAGCGCCGGAGTATGGCGCCACTTTCTGGCTGGTGTTGTCCAGCTCCACATCAGAAGAAGTACCTTTCGGGTCGATGCTAATGTCATTCATCTGGTACGGGTTCAAGTACGGCACAACGGCGTAGCCGTGCGAGTCAATCTTCACGCCCGGATACGAAGACACGCTGGCTCCTTCGGCCCCCTTGGCTTCAACCAACGCAAAGGTGTCCGAGGTGTACGGGGTAAAGGTCACGCCACCCGAGTGTGCAATCACCGTACCGTTCATGCCTGCCGAGGCGCTGTGGTAACCTTGGCCTGTGCTGATGGTGCCGCTCAATGCCGTTGCCGGGCTGCGGTAGTTACCGCTCAATGAGCCGCTGGAGCCTTGGCCCTGGTTAGCGTTCATGGCGGTCACGCCATAGCTGAACTGGTTGTCTGCGCCTGCACTGCCGGATACGGTCGCCTGCTGGCCATAGCGGCCACTGCTGTCATGCGACAGGTCCATACGCAGTTGCGGCGTATGGGTTTGGTCGTCCCGGCCCAGCGGCAGGCTGAAGCTCAGCAGGTAATTGGTCTGCGCCGTACCCAGACTGGAGAAGCTGCGGTTGACGCTCAGACCATAAGACAGGCTCTTGTAACGGTTGTTGTAGCCCATCTGGTACTGCTTTTCGCTGCCATCCCGGTTCCAGTAGTTTTGCAGAGAACCACTGACATACAGTTGTCCCCAGTTATCCGGCAGCCCCTGTCCTGCAGTCAACGTCATACGGTTTTTGGCCCGCCAGATGGAGTCCGGAGAATACCCTTGGGCTACTGCATCACGTGTTTGCATCGCCGTCATAAAATCCATGTAGCCATCAGTCGAAAAGCGATAAGCGGCCAGTGACAGATTGCTGTTGGTTTCGCTGATAAGTTTACTGTAGCTCACCTGATAGCTTTGACCACTGAGGCTGTTGCCTGGCTGGTGCTGACCATTATCATTGGTACTGTTTTGCAGGTGCGTACGCGCCTGGGTCACATCAAATGCCACTGCACCAATCAGTGTACCCACCGCTGTGCCCAGTTGCAACGCATAATAATCCTGGCTGACCTGCATGCCGCCGTAGCCGGTAATGCTGTTGGTCAGCCCCCGCTGATAGGTAGCCTGATATAACGCCGGTTTTTCCCGCAGGCTGTCGCTGCGTACTTCGCCGCCCGTGATGGCATAGCGGGAGGTGCCCGGGCGCAACAGCTGGGCGACCGACGCATAGGGTACGGTGAACGTTTGTTCGGTACCGTCGGATTCACGCACGGTGACCCGCAGATCGCCGCCGTAGCCGGTCGGATACAGATCGTTGATCAGAAACTCCCCGGGGGTGACAGTGGTTTCATACAGCACCTGGTCACCCTGGCGTACGGTGACACGAGCGTTGGTCCGTGCGATGCCGCGAATATCCGGCGCATAGCCACGCAGGGACTCTGGCAACATGCGCTCGTCGGTGGCCAATTGCACACCGGTGAACGGCAAGGTGTCAAACAGATCCCCGGTAGTGTTCGACTGGCCCAGCAGTACGCGAGCCTTGAGGGCGGGGACATCGCGCTGCATGTAGGTATTGATATTGCTGTACTGGCTCGGCCCGTTGTCCATCCGGGTATACGAACCATTGTGCCGCAGGTACCAGGCACCGACGTTAAGCCCGGCGTTCACGCCAGCAAACAGCGAGTTAAAGGTCTCGCCATGAGATTCGCTGGTGTAGCCATTGACGTTATAGCCCAGCTGCGCGGAGGCAATACCGCTGTCCCAGAGCTCCGGGCTGACGGTACCCCGTGCTGTGTTCAACATGTAGACCTGGGGAATGACGATATCCAGGCGTTGTTCGTTGCTGTCAAAGCTCACCTGCGCTTCGGGTAATTTATGCTGCAGATCCAGACACTGATCGTCCGCTTTCTGCGGGCTTAAAAAGTCTGCAGGCAGTTTGTCGTAGTTGAACGCGATATTTTTGACGATATCGGGTGTCAGGCAAGGGTAAACGGTTTTGTCTTCCCGGGCCTTGAATTCGATATCGACATTACTGACCAACTGGTCGTTGACATACAGGGCGGTTTTATACACGCCCGGCAATGCCGAGGAGCCGTTGGCAAAGCGGCTGAGATCGACCGATTTCTCATCATCAACATTCAGGAAAGAAGCATCGAACTCCAGATTCTTTGCGATTTCTTGCGGTGCAACGGCGGCCGATTCGGCAGCATGGGTGCTCCCCACAAAAATAGTCGATAAAATGGCCAGTGCCAGGGGGGAAAGTCGCCCCTGGAGGCTAGGTTGCAAAGATTTAGACATAAAAAATCCCTTCAGAACTGATTTCCTGAATAATGATGAAAACGGTAATTAATGTGATGGGACGTTGTGGGGGCTTATTTCACGACTGCATCGAAGGGCAGTACGGCACCGTAGTCATTCACATAGTTTCCGCTGATTTTGCTCCCCGCTTGGCCCGGTAAATCCAGTGTCATGGCGCTGCGTGGGGCGATCATCGCACTGTCGAGCTTCTTGCCGTTGACAGACAGATTGACCAGCGAGGCATAGAATGGCGTCGGGTTGGTTGCCTGGATCTTGCTTCCCTGGGTATTCCAGGTGACCGCTTTGGCGGCATCGTTGGCATTGCCTTCCAGACCCGCCGGGCGATAGAAC
>NZ_JBKABN010000058.1:0-7175 GCF_046269175.1 Serratia sp. J2 | reverse complement strand
AACAACTTCATCCAGTGCGGAGTCAGCCAGCGAACAACGTTTTTCCTAGTACACTCAGCAGCTTACAACTACTTTTTCCCTGTGCATTCAGGCCCGGGCAACTTTTTCCCCAGACGCGCTTTTTCAGCCCGTTTCGCCATTTTCCCCAACGCTGTTAAAGAGCAACCAACCGCAACATCATAACAGCGCTTTTCGTCTCTGCCATTACCGCTGTCGGGGTTTTGTGACGGTGGCCGGGCAGTGGGCAGCGTCTTTTGGCTGCCCGCTGCCTGGACGCCTGCCGGGTGTGGGCTGGCGAGGCCCGCTAGCGACGGAACGGCGCTCTGGAACGCAGGAGGTTGAGGGAACGCTGGGTGTGCATGCCAACACCGAACCGGGGTGGGAGGCGTTGGCTGGCGAGACGGTAAGGAGTGACACGCTGCTTCACCGCGTGGCACGACCCGGCGTAGACAGACCACGCCTGGCCGGGCATCAACGCTTTTAGCGGAGGCCCTGTGGGCCGAACTCCTTTGTGCCGTTGGCCGAGCGTTTGCACCCAACCCGACGCCGCCAGGGATGGCGGCCCCACCCTACAGCCCGACACGGTGGCGCACGACATAATGCAGATTATCCGCATACGGACCGCTTATCGTAGCTCAGGTGGCCTTGGTAGCTCGCCGGGGCGGGGGCGGATAATCTCCCGCATTATGTTTAATGGACGTTCGGCCAGCAACTGACCTCCAGAGAACGCCGATGCCCAGCGCTGGACGGGCGACCATTTACCCCGCGCACTCCGCACCTGATGAAGGCAGATCGCGGCAAGGACGCCGCGCTCTGCCGCCCACCGAACGTCCCGTACTCACAGGGATTGAGCTAGCTTTGCTGGCTGTCCGGCGGCTCCCCACTGTCCGACTGCTCCGCTGGGTGGGTCGAGGCATGCACCGCCTGTAACGCCCGGATCGACACCTGTGTGTAGATCTGCGTACTCTCCACGCTGCGGTGGCCCAACATCGCCTGGATCCAGCGCAGGTCCGCGCCGTTCTCCAGCATCTGCGTCGCCATCGCATGCCGGAACAGGTGGCAACTGCCCTTCATGATCCCCGCCGCCCTCAGGTAGGGCACAACAGCCATCGTCACACCGCTGGCCGTCAGCCCGGCAACGCCATCCATCGCCAGGAACAACGCTCTGCACCCGGGGTTACTCAACATCTCCGGGCGAGTATGCTGCATATAGTGTTGCACCCACCACAGTGCACGTTCTCCCACCGGGATCACCCGATCCTGCTTCCCCTTGCCCTGCACGATGGTGAGGATGTGCCGCGAACCGTCCACGCTGTAAAGGTCCAGCGCTGGCACCTCACCCCGCCGGATCCCCGTTGACCACAGCAGTTCCATCAGCGTCCGGTCACGGATCCCTTGTGCCGTCGTCAGATCGCAGTGGTTCAGCACGTCTTCCACCTGTTCCACACTCAGGATGGTGCGCGGCAGGCGTTTCTCCAGTCTCGGCAGTTCGAGGTCTGCCGCCGGGTTCGCCAGTATCAGGCGCTGTTTGGCCATCCAGCGGAACCATACCTGAAGCGGCTGTAACGCACTCCGTTGCGTCCGGCTCCCCAACGACTCGCCGTTGGCTTTGCGGTAGCTGAACAGATGATGTTGGTAACGTTCCAGGATCGGCAGGCTGATCTCTTGCGGGTAGTACAGCCCGCGCTCGGCGGCCCACAGGATGAACCGGTATTGATGGTGAGTCTGGGTTTTGAGGGTGGTTGCCGACCAGTTACGCTCTCGCCGCCACACCACGAACCGCAGCAGCAAGGCATACAGGCTTTTAGGGTCATGCGCCGGGCCAACCGGCTGGCGGTACACTTCATCGACGGTCAGCAGCGCATCGGCGCGGGGTTTGCGATAGGCCATCCGCTACACCTCCGGCAACGGGGGCGAAGGCAGTGAGGTCGCTTTCTTTTTTCCCTTTATTACTGCATTTTCGCCAACACCGACCGATTGAGCCGCCGGGCCTTGGGCTGCCTGCGCTGAGGCCACTTTTCGGCGACCCGACCGACCACCGACCACACCCCGACCGGGGGCCGACCGATGGCCCACCCCGTCCGACCGGTCAGCCTCAGACCCCGACCGGAGCACATTGCCCTCGCTGTTCGTTGCCGCCGTTTCTGCCTCGGCCACGTCCAACAAGCCACACAGATGCGTCCCGCCGTTATCCTCGCCGTCCCACAGCAACCCATATTCATACGTCAGTCCGCGCCGGTGCAGCACCAGATATTCCATTTCCAGCAGCCGGGCCAGGTGGACCTTGAGCTGGGTATCGCCCCACTGGAGCGCCGCCCGGATATCCCGCCGCGTGAACCGTACTTCTTCCACCTTCAACACCTGTTGTCGAGCCGCTTCACCAACCCAGCCCTTCAGCAACACCAACAGCTTGCGCGTCTGCGGCGGCATCTCGTCCAGCGTCCGCCCCAGCACCTCATGGGCCAGCCGGTTCGCCAACGCGATATCCTCCCGCGTCACCTCGATATACTCGATAACGCTGCCCCGGTGCTCGGCCCGTTTCACGTCTCGCTGGTACTGGTGCAGCAACGCTATCGACTGTATCAGGGTGAGGTATTTCATATGGTCGCGCCGGGTACGGGTCTTGTCGCTCAGGAACGTGAGCCGATGCGCGAACGGGTTCACCACCTTCAGCGGTCGGAGCAGCCGTTGTGCATTCTGGTGCAACGCCGTCAGATAGCCCTTTTCGCTCACCGCCAACAGCCCTTCCAACGTCTGGCCGTGGCGCTGCATCGCATGTATCGCCTGCGTCTGTTCCCGGCTCTCGTTCACCGTCAGCACCAGACAGCGGTTCAACAGCTCCTCGTCCACATCGATCGCTGTGGTGGTCAGCATCAGCATCACCGGCCCCTGCACCTTGTACTCCCGCGTCATCAGTTCGCCGCTCTGCTCGTCCTTGCCGGTCGAGGCGATCTTCAACTCTCCGTCCGACTGCAACAGCTTCAGCGCATAGGCCGCCTGCCGTACCCCTTCCTCTTCCGCTATCGCCAGGATCTTGTGTTGCAGGCTGGTTTCGCCCAGATAGTAGAGGCTCTGCCCGGTCATGGCGCTGTACTGGATGCGTTCTTCTTCCGGCATCATCCCCAGCACCGCGTCCATCAGCGACGACTTGCCCGCCGCCGAGCTGCTCTGGATCAGCACCGCCAGCGGCTTGTCCAGTTTGCGCGATGTAGCCGCCAGATAGCCGGTCAACAGATTGGTGGACTCGCCCACCACCCCGCAGGCCGCCAGATCACTCACGATCTGCCCGGCCAGATCCGGGGATTTCAGTAGCGCCAACGCGGCGCTTTCATCCTCGGTACTCAACGCCACGGCAGCAGGCGCGGCCTGCTCCACAGCCAGGCGGGCTTCATCCTGCTTCTGCTCCAGCATCAGTAACACTCGGCCACATTCACGCTTGATCACGCTCAGCTCACAGCCCAGCTCGACCACCGCCGTACTGATATAACTCTGCCGCTGCCTGGCGTGGTACATGTCGAGCTGGTCAACGTGGAACGCCCCGCTTGCCTCGTCCCGTACCTGCACGTTGACCTTCATCACCTCCGGCAGGGTGTTTTTCTGCCAGCCCCGCACCCGCCAGACACGCGGGCCACAGCGTAACAACAGCTCACCCGTGGCGGTCTGCTCGCACGGCACGACGTCAACGCCCGGCGCAGGGGCGACTAACGAAGAGATGGATGCACCTCCCTGGCCCTCCGCGTCGTCATCGTTACTGCGTAACGGCGTCTCATGGGAGAACACCGTACCCGGCCCGGTGCCGTGACCCATCCAGGCCGCCTGTTGCAACGCCAGTCCCAGCGCCGCCTCCGGGTTACCGCTTTTCAGCGCGAACGCGTTCGCATCCAGCCCTTGCGGGAACCGCACCCGCCACGCTTCGATCCCCAGCTCCAGCAGATCACTGGCTACCGTTTCCGCCCCGCGATCCCCGGCCTCGTCCCGATCGAAGGCGATCAACACCCGCTTCACACCGTGATACTGCAACACCGCCAGATGATCCGCCGTGAAGCCGTTGCAACCGTAGGCGGCGATCACGTTACGGAACCCGGCGCACCAGAAGGTCATGGCATCGATCAGCGCCTCACACAGGATCACCTCTGGGGACGCTTTCAACGCTTCTTCGTTCCACACGCCAACCAGCGGCGACGGCAGATACAGGTGTTTGGGATTACCCTTGATGATTTTGTAGTCCGGCTGCGTTCTGCGCCCGTAGAGCTGCAACACCCGGCCACGCTGCGCCACGTTGGCCGACTCCGCCCAGCCGATCACCGGCATCACCACACAGCCCCGGAAGTGATCCTGACGAGTTTGTGAACGCAACACCCCCGCCTCAACCAGGCGTTCCCGCAGTCGTTTGCCCTCCTTTGATTGAGTCGACGGCAACACCCCGGCCTCACCGCCGATACCATGTGTCCCGGCATAGCCCAGCCGGAAGTGGCTCACCAGTTCAGGATGATTGAGGCCACGATTGACCAGCCACGCCAGCGCCTCCGGGGAGGCCAGCAACTGCTGATGGTAGAAGTCGATCACCTGGTTGAGCAGCGCCTGGCCATCATCATCCAGATCGGCGAGTTTGGGGCGTACCGCAGCCGTTGGAGCAGCGGTTTCAGCCGCAGCAACAGAGGAGGCTCCCGGTTCGTTACGCAGTAACGCGACGGCCTTGGGCAGTGAGACCGAGTGGGTTTTCATCACCCAGTCAACCACCGACCCCGCCGCCCCACAGCCGAAGCAGTGATACAGGTTCTTGTCCGGGGAGATGACCAGCGAGGGCGTCTTTTCCTGATGGAACGGGCACAACAGCACATAGTCCTTGCCCTGCTTGTGCAGCTTGTGCCCCTGCGACCGTACCAACGTCACCAGCGACACTGACCGTTTCAGTTCATCCAGTTCGTGCTGTGGGATACGCGCCATCGCTCAACTCCTGTAAAACCTGTCAATAGGGTTTGGATAAAAATAACTCGACCACAACATACCACAGCTGGTAGTATACACAACAGTAAGTTGTAAAACAGGAGGTAGATTATGGTCATCAAGTCACGCACAACCACGGTAAAAACGACGATGGCCGCTCCTGTCACCAATGAAGAACAGATATTTATGGCTACGCTGGGCAAGCGTATGTCCGCGCTGCGCAAGGCTGCCAGCCTGACTCAGGCACAGATGGCGAAGGAACTGAACGTGTCACAACAGGCCGTGCAGTCCTGGGAGGCTGGCAGGCGGCGGATACAGATATCCATACTGCCTGCTGTAGCGAAGCTGCTTTCAGTTTCTCTGGAAGGATTACTCGGAGAAGAGACGGAACACACCCCGCGCAAGCGCGGCCCCGCATCCCGACTGGAACAGCAGATTGAGGTCATCAGCCAGCTCCCGAAGGCCCGGCAGAAGATGGTGGCAGAGATGCTGGATGCGGTGATTGCCCAGGCACAGCAGCAGGAGACTGACAGCTAACGAGACGAGTTTTAGAGCGCGGGCTGAAGGTGGTGGAACACCGACAACCCGCTAACCACAGCAACTAACAGGAGTAGTTACCATGGCTAAGCAACATCATAAGTCAGAACCCGCCACACCCCAAGCCCGCAAGAGCATTGTCGGCTACCGCCCTAACGGCGGCAGGCCCAACCCGCTGCCCCAGCTCACCCTCAAGGGAAGATGGCTGGAGCCGCTCGGATTCACCACCGGCCAGCAGATCGAGGTGATCACCGAGCCGGGGCAGTTGATTATCCGGTTGGCGACAGAAGGGTAATTATCTAGTCTATAAAGTAAAATCCCGGCACTGAGGCCGGGATTTTATTCTTAGTTCAGAAGATCCGTTGATACGTTGCCAGTCTCATAAAACTCCTTAACCACCTCGATAACCAAATCGAACTCTTTAACTATTGATGCTTCTGAATACGGCTCGCCAAGTATTGATATGAAATTTTTGGACTCAGACTTGTTATAAAAAGTCCTAATATCTAAATCACCATCATCCATCATTGTCTCAAGCAACACCATGTAAAGCCCACTATCAGAATACAATGTTAACTTATAAGGAATTTGATTATCCTCTTGATCATTATCAAGAACTAATATTCCGTTATGAGTTTTTAATATACTCAAGTAATTCATTACCTGAACTATTGATGGTTGCGTTATCAGAGGCAGTTGCACGCGTCTATCATAGTCAAAGTAATATCCACCCAGCTCAAAGCTTATCATTATTTTTTAATTTCCTTGATTGATTTCATACCAGGTTCCCATATGTAACTCTTTGGTAACCCTGTCTTATTATCAATGGCATTTACCGTGACCGATTTTGCTCCAGAAGCTTGAGCTGCTGCGGCTATATCACCTTTGCAATAACTACAAACATCTTTGCCCACCACATTGATCGTTAGGTTAGCATTTTGGGTTTTTCCTGCATTATAAGCTTGCTGTATAACACCTATCTCAGCATGAGCATTAGCCATGTTGCTGTTTGGCAGAGGTAAATTCCCTGTTTTTCCCTTATCTATCAGATTCTGTTCTTTGTTTGCGACTCTATCAGCTATTAATGTAGCTTCATTTTTGTTCGCTTGATCTACCGGCCTTGCTGTTTGATTTGTATCTTTAAATTTTTGACCATTAATTTCCAACTCCGCAGTTACTGTTGGTTTTGCCGTTGAGTTTCCAGGTTTCGTACCCGACGCTACATCCTTCCCAAACTGTTTCGTCAGTGCTCCAGATGCGACTACAGCACTCAGACCACCCGCGATGTACATTGAACCAACGTAGGCTCCTGCTCTCGCTCTGGCTTCTTCCTCTGTGTACCCAAACGACATGAACGCCTGCGTATACCCTTCCAGAATGTTAAATACTTCCTTCGCATTCGGGTCTGTTGAGTTCAACAGATTCTGTATCTGCTGATACCCCGCCTGAGCCTCTTTCGGATTCTGGTAGGTCTGATTGAAGTAGGTATCTTGCGCGGCCTTCGCTTTCGCTCTTTCTGCCTCACAGTCACCACCTTTGCCACTGCAGGCCGCGTAAGCAGCCAGATCACTTTCCAGATCCTTGCGATTTAACGCCTCTTTATCTTTCTGCTCTTCTGGCGTCAGGTTCTGTTTGTTGTTGAGATATGTCTGGCGGCTCTTCTCCGTGCTGCTCAGATAGTTATTCTCCAC
>NZ_JBKABN010000057.1:0-7533 GCF_046269175.1 Serratia sp. J2 | reverse complement strand
TAATTTGGAGGCTGAATATCAATCTTCTTCTTCGTTACGCGCCATCAGTTGCCGCTTGTGCTCATCGCTGGCCGCCTGGATCTCCTCCAGCACCGAGTCAATGTCGGCCCGCTTGCTGGTTTCAACAAACTTGCCTGTCAGCTCTGTCTCCGGCGTCAGGTTACCTTCCTGATACAGCGCCCAAATCTCTTTGGCATACTTGCTGCCCAGCAGTTGCGGCGCATACTGGCCGTAGTAGTGAGTCATATTGTTGATATCGCGTTCAAACATGCTTTTGGCGTGGTTGTTGGCGGCGGCATCTACCACCTGCGGCAGATCGATTATCACCGGCCCGTCTTTATCCATCAGCACGTTGAACTCTGACAAATCGCCGTGAACCAGCCCAACACAGAGCATGCGCACGGCATAGTTCATCATCAAGGCGTGATCGTTCAACGCCTGTTCCGGCGTTAACGTGACGTCACTCAGGCGTGGGGCTACCAGACCTTCTTCATCGGTGATCAGCTCCATCAGCAATACACCGTCCAGGCAGATATCCGGCTGTGGCACACGCACACCGGCCTTGGCCAACAGATATAGCGCGTCCACTTCGGTATTCTGCCAGGCTTCTTCCTGCTGTTGGCGGCCAAATTTGGAGCCTTTACTCATGGCGCGTGCATCGCGGCTATTGCGCACCTTGCGGCCTTCCTGGTAGTTCACGGCCTGTTTGAAGTTGCGTTTATCGGCTTCTTTGTACACTTTGGCGCAGCGGATCTCTTTACCGCAACGCACGATAAATACGTCGGCTTCTTTGCCACTTTTCAAACGGCGGATGACGTCGTCGATTAAACCATCATCTACCAATGGCTGGAGTCGTTTTGGAATTTTCATGCAGCCTTGTACCCTATTTAGGCTCCGCTGTGAATATTTGCTTATGGTCTTAATGAAAAATCGGACCAAAAAGGCAAAAATGGGTTTTGCCGCCGGGGTGGTACATTGCCTCCCCGGAGGACCTTACTCTGCTTCAGCCATGACCCAGACGCTAACGCTGCCGCCGTTGACCGGGAAGGCTGCGCTACCGTGCTCATCTGTCATGATATCGTCCTCGCGGTTGCCGAGAAAGTCACACCAGGATTTATGCGCAAAATTTTCGCCTAGTGCGACGGTTTTACTGCTTTCGGCCCCGTTGGTCATCACCACCACGCATCCCGGTTGCTCGGCAGTGCCACTGCGGCTGAAGGCGATGCAGTGGGGATCGTCAAAATAGTCGTGCTGTTCGCCGTTGGCAAAACGTTGACGCGCCTGGATCAGCTTCTCCAGTTCGGCAATCACCGGCATTTCAATCTGATATTCCTGGCCGTCATCGCCTTGATCGCTATAACTGGCACCGTACAGATCCGGGTAAAACAGGCAAGGAACGCCTTGTTCACGCAACAGGATCAGGGCGTAGGCCAGCGGTTTGAACCAGGGTTCGACCGGCGCTTCGAGCGATTGCAACGGCTGAGTGTCATGGTTTGCCACCAGGGTTACCGCATGGGCAGGATCGACGGCGACCAGTGTATCGGTAAACAGCTGCGACATATCGTAACCATCGCCCTGTTTTGACGCCAGATGGAATTTCAGCTGTAGCGGTACGTCGAACAGCATCACCTTACCATCGACCAGTGCTAAATACTGTTGTAATGCCGCCAGATCGTGTGACCAGTATTCGGCCACGATAAACAGATCGCGCTGTGCCGCATCGCGCACGTGATCTGCCCAGTCTTTAAAGAACCAGGCTGGGATATGTTTGGTGGCATCCAGCCGGAACCCGTCACAAGGCAGGATTTCCATCAACCAGCGAGCCCAGTATTTTAGCTCCTCAACGACGGCTTGGTTACGGAACTCCACGTTGGCGCCCATCAAATAGTCAAAGTTGCCGTTTTCGTCGTCAACCTGGTCGTTCCAACCTTCTTCGCCGTAGTCATTGGCAATTTTGAAGATGCCTTTGTCATCTGGTTGCTCGATATAATCAACGCCGCTAAAGCAGGTGTAGTCCCAGATAAATTTGGAATAGGTCCCTTGCCGCCCAGGGAAGGTAAAGCGGGTGTAGGCCAGCGCGTCGATGCCAACCTCTGCGATATCGTTACGGTTATCTTCATCAACCTTATAGACGTGCACCTGCTCTTTGTCATCGGCGCCGATCTTGTGGTTGAACACCACATCATAGATCACCCGGATCTGGTGCTCGCGCAAGCTATTAACGGCCTGCGTCAACGCCTCTTTGTCGCCATATTTGGTGGCTCGGGTGCCTTTTTGATCAAACTCCCCCAGATCGAACAGATCGTAGCTGTCATACCCCACCGAATAGCCACCCGCAGCCCCTTTATAGGCCGGTGGCAGCCATAGATCGGTCACGCCTAGCTCGGCCAGGGCGGGGGCACGTTCGGCCACCTCTTGCCATAGCTTGCCGCCATCCGGGTAGTACCAATGGAAAAACTGTAACAGCGTGGTCTTTTTCGTCATCAGTCAGTACCCCGGTTCGTCAGTAAACGTGTGCCAAATGCTCGCCCCTCTAAGCATGGGCCACTTTTGGCAAAAGGGAAAATAGCGGGTGCTAGCCTGCAAGCAGAGTAGCCTCTTGGCGCGGGGAGAGTATGGCCGATTTGGCCGCCGCCCGTGAACTGTGAGCCGTTTCACCGTTCGGGCGTTTCCGTTATGTGAAGATATAACCAGTTGATAACAAAATACTAACTATAGCAGGGAGTAGGGATGATGGATTACCCGATGGGCGTTTCCGCGCTGGTGACTTTGGTGGTGATCGCCTTATGGGCAACGTCGCGTTTGCCGGAGTATCTGGTTGCGCTGCTGTTTTTTGCTGCGGTGATGGTGTTACAGCTAGCGCCGACGGCCGTGGTGTTTTCCGGGTTTGCCTCATCGGCATTCTGGCTGGTATTGAGTGGCTTTGTGCTGGGAACGGCCATTCGTTCTACGGGGCTGGCCGATCGGCTGGCCAACCGCATTCTGCCGCTACTGGCCGGTTCCTGGCCACGGCTGGTGGGCGGTGTGGTAGCCATCAGCTATGCGCTGGCCTTTGTCATGCCGTCGAATATGGGGCGTATTACCCTGCTGATGCCGATCATTATGGCATTGGCCGAACGTGCCGGGTTGGCGGAAGGATCGCGTGGCCGCTACGGCCTGGCGTTAGCGGTGGGGTTTGGCACCTTCCAACTTTCGGCCAGCATTCTGCCTGCCAACGTACCTAATCTGGTCATGAGCGGGGCGGCAGAAAGCGCCTATGGTATTCACTTTACCTATTTGGCTTACCTGCTGCTGCATGCACCGATCCTGGGCTTGGCGAAAGGCGCGTTACTGACGTTATGCATCTGCTGGCTGTTCCGTGCCAAACCACAGCCGGTGGAAAAAACCACCGAGCAGAGTCCACTTAGCTTGGCGGAATGGCGGTTGATCGCGCTGTTGCTGATCACGGTGCTGTTGTGGATCACCGATAGCTGGCACGGCATCGCTCCCGCTTGGGTAGGGCTGGCTGCTGCCTGCGTTTGCCTGTTGCCGCGCATTGGTTTCCTGACGGGGGAGCAGTTTGCTGCCGGTGCCAACATTCGCACCTGTCTCTATGTGGCTGGGATCCTTGGGTTGACGGCTTTGGTGAGCCATTCCGGATTGGGGGACTGGTTAGGCAGCGCGTTGCTGAACGTCATACCGCAAACCCAGGATCGGCCATTTACCGCTTTTGGCATGGTGATCGGTATTACGACGCTGTTGAATTTTGTCGTGACGGCCAATGGCGTACCCGCGCTGTTCACGCCGCTGGCACAGGTTCTGTCAGAGGGGAGTGGCTTGCCGCTAACCACGGTATTGATGACGCAGGTGATTGGCTATGCCACGCCGTTGCTGCCGTATCAGGCCTCACCGATTGTGGTGGCAATGGGGATGGGGAAAGTTCCGCCGCGTGAAGGACTGAAACTGTGCCTGCTGCTGGCCCTGTTAACCTTTGGGCTGTTGGTCCCGTTGGATTATCTGTGGTTCCGGCTATTGGGCTGGTTTGGCTGACAAGCAAAAGGCGGCACCAGGGCCGCCTCTTTGCATAAAACCGTTTAACGATCAGTTATAGATAATCGCGGTGCCGTGCAGTTTGTTGCTGCCGGTTGTTGCGATGATCTGGAAGGATTTGGCACCGGCTGCATCCGCTTTAGCCGCCAGTTTATTTTCCAGCGATGTCAGGTCAGAAGCGCCACTCACGGTGATCACGCCTGATTGTTGCAGATCGGCCGGTTGGCTGCTGACCAAATCTGCGGCGAAGCTACCGAAAGATACAGAAGCTAGTGCGATGGCGGCGAGGGTCATTTTCAGGTTTTTCATAATGGTTTCCTATCTCTACATGAGCAATAAAAGTTTTTGCGTTATCCCGTTTAATTACTTAACGGTCGATAAGTTAATGTTAGGCCTCTGCCCGAACGATTGCAAATGTTTTTTTAGTGGTCGTTAATTAATTCGTGCTATCCCGCTCAAGCTGCTGGCGGATGGGGAAGAAATGTTAAGATGGGGATTTAAATTAACGCATTGTTATTTAATGCTTATTATTAAAATTCATTCGAATTCTTCGCCACCTTGTAGCAAGATGCGGCCCGGATTGAACGCCATTTTCTGCCCGGCAGGGGCGCCATTGGCCGCATTGCTTACCGATCGCTAATTAAAAGTTGCTCGCTTATCATCGGCGGCGTACTATTTTTTGTACCGATCGATAATTTAATGATTGTGCCCGCGTTGGGCCACCGGGAAAGTGAGGGGTCTATGAGTATCAATAATGAAGACGCATGCGCGAAGAAATCACGCGGCAGGCCGAAGCAGTTTGATCGCGATCAGGCCGTTGAGCAGGCGCTTGAGCTGTTCTGGCGCCATGGCTATGAATCTACTTCGTTGGCCGATCTGGTGGAAGCGACCGGGGCTAAAGCGCCTACGTTGTATGCGGAGTTTGGTAACAAAGAGGGGCTGTTTCGCGCCGCAGTTGAGCGCTATCTGAGCCGCTACGTGGAATGTTACAACCGCCTGCTGGCCCAGGAGTTACCGATAGCCGATATCGTCGAGGCTTATTTGCGCACCTCGGCAGAGGTATTTACCGATCCGGAAAACCCTAGCGGCTGTTTTATGGTTTGTGCCAACGCCGCCTTGTCCTCCTCTTCAAACGATCTGGCCGAGATGCTGCGCAACAAGCATTTTGCGCAGGAAACCAGTCTGAAAGCTTGCTTTGATCGTAAGGTGCAGCAAGGGGAGTTGCTGGCTCGTACCGATACCGCATTGTTGGCGAAATACATAATTTGCCTGATTGAAGGGATGTCCGCCCAGGCGCGAGAAGGAGCCAGCCGTGAAGATCTGCTGCGGCTGCTGGATACCACCATGATGGTATGGCCGCGTTTGAGCCAGGTGGGTAACAAAGTTTGATCTGCCGTTAGACAGCCCCTCTCTCATCATGGGGAGGGGGCCCGTTTTTACCGCGCTGTCAGCTTCATATGCAGTAATGGGAAAGGCTTGCCTTGGCCATCCAGCTCGCTGCGGCCCGTCACCACAAAACCGTAATGCTGATAAAATGCCAATGCCTGCGGATTCTGCTCGTTGACGTCCAGCAGCAGTTCCTGATGCATGGCCTCAACCTCCGCCAGCAAGGCCTTGCCAATGCCTTCGCCACGCCGATCGGCATCAATAAACAGCATCTCCACTTTGTTGCCATCCAGGCCGATAAAACCGCATAGCTGTCCCGCAGCATCTTCGGCAACCCAGACGCTGACCGCCGGGAGATAATCGTTGAGGATCAGCGGATATAGCCGCGCAATATCCTCTTCGGCCAGGAAGTTATGGGTGGCGCGCACCGAGCGCTGCCAGATTTCTACTAGCTGCACGTTATCCGTAACCACACGCTTTCTTATCGTTATCATCGAAATTCTCACTCTATTGTCATTATTGTCATTTTAGCTATCCATATAGCGAGTTGAGCAGTCTCAGACTCAGCCCCTCACTATGATAAACTGCGCCATAGGCCGTGGACAGGGGGATGGAAGTGATACGCGCAGCGATAGAGAAACAGGTGCTCAGCCTGACCGGGCTGGCACTCGGCGGGATTGATTTTGAAAATCCGGCTGGCGATCCGGGGCTGTTTGGCCCGCAGTCTGTCACTTGGCAAGTGCATGGTGACTTCACCTCCATGCTTTGCGGCGGCGTCAGTGCGCTGCTGTTGCAGATGCTGCACCCGTTGGCCTTGGCAGGAGTATGGGATCATTCCAACTTTCGTGAGGATATGCTGGGCCGTCTGCGTCGTACCAGCCAGTTTATCTCCGTCACTACGTTTGGCCCCAGTGCAGAGGCGCAACGCCTGATCGCCAAAGTCAAAGCCATCCATTTACAGGTCAACGGCACCGACAATAACGGCCAGCCTTATGCCGCCAGCGATCCGCATCTGCTCACCTGGGTCCATGTCGCCGAAAGCAGCCGTTTCCTGGCCTCGCACCTGCGTTACCGCAATCCGCATCTGTCCCTTGCTCAACAGGATACCTATTATCGTGAAGCGGCTCGCGTCGCGGAAGCCTTGGGCGCGCGCGATGTTCCAAAATCCTGTGCGGCGGTTGACGATTATCTGCAACAGATGCGCCCGCAGTTGGTCTGCGATGAACGCACGCTGGAAGTGGCGCGCATTCTGCTGGCGGCCCCGGCTCCCAGCACGCTGGCGCGGCCGTTCGGCGCATTGGTGATGCAGGCAGGGATCGATCTGTTGCCGGACTGGGCGCAGCAACAGTTGGGATTCACCCCAGGAGCGACCCGGCGGCGGTGCGTGCGTATTGGCGTTGGCGGCGTTGGACGAGTGCTGCGCGCTTCGGTACGCAATGGCTCCTACCATCGGGCGATGCGGCGCATGAATAAGAACGCATCAGCGCAATGTTAGCCAGCGCAGCCACTTTTGAGACTATTGCCCGTGATCCCGATTGATGATGCGTTCTACACTGGCCCAGAGAAATATTCTATTTTTAGCGTACAGCCTATTTGTGCGCCAGCAACCCCTTGAGGTGATATGAACGAGTCAAACGTACTTGCTGAAGTGAATAACGAGAATCAAACGCTGGTCGCGGTGGTTCAGCAAGATAGCCGGGCCGCCTATTTTTATATCTACCCAACGGAAGAGTACAGTGAACGTTTTCAGGTGCGTGCCTGCTGGCTGCGCAACCTGGCTACGGCTCCGCAGCAGGAAGATCGCGCCGCTATGGAAGCTGGCCTTCCCCCTATGTTGGCGGCTGAGTATTGCCGTAATCTGGAAGGCGAAGCGCCATTGGATCCCGCAGGGCTGATGGTTGTCTGGACGGAAAGCGACGACGGGGCTGCCCTGTGGTATCACGGGCAACTGCTAGCGGTGATCCCCGGCTGGAGTTTATACATCGATCACTCGGTCTGCTATTCGGCAAGCTGCATCAAAGAGAACCCATTGGCCTATCCGCTGGGCTCTGCATCCACCAATACGCAATATGCACTGGCGGAAAATACCCGGCAGTTCTGGCGTAGCTGGCAGCGGGA
>NZ_JBKABN010000056.1:0-7865 GCF_046269175.1 Serratia sp. J2 | reverse complement strand
GCAAATCTGGTCAAAGACTGGGCATTTATCTGCAATATCACGTTGCACTACTTGCCCCCTTACAGTCCCAACCTGAACCCCATCGAACGGTTATGGAAGTTGATGCACGAGTGTGCAAGGAATAACCGTTATTTTGCCAACAAGCGAGATTTTCGCGCGGCTATCTTTAACTTTTTTACGGCAACGCTACCTGAGATGGCGGGTTCTTTATCATCCCGGCTTAATGATAATTTTCAGGTGCTGAAGCAAGCATCTTCAAGTTAATCGGGTATAAAGCCGTGTTTAATACCCCAAGTACTCCTCGAAACCGTCTTCCAGATTGAATAATGCAAAAACCGAGCCATGCCCCTATACCTATCTTAGCTCAAAACGCGCCTTTCGCTAAACAGGGTTTAGTACCGCTAAGTCAGCGCTAAGGAAGCCGTGAAATACTGAGCAAATGCAGCCACACTATGACGGGTTTATCATGGCATATTCCATAGAGAAACAGACGAGTAATTGGGTGAACAAGGTACCAGAGGTCACCATCTTCTTTTGGCTTATCAAAATGATGTCTACTACAGTAGGGGAAACCGCAGCCGATTTTCTTAATGTTAACCTGCATTTCGGTTTGACACACACCTCGGTTGTGATGGCGGCACTGCTGGCGCTCGCATTATTCTTCCAAATAAGAACCAAACATTATGTGCCATCTTTGTACTGGATATCGGTTGTGCTCATCAGCGTATTCGGTACCCTGCTGACCGATAATTTAACGGACCACTTTGGCGTTCCTCTGGCTGTCTCTACCATGATGTTTGCAGGATTACTGCTGACCACGTTTGGCATCTGGTATACAAAAGAGAAAACATTGTCCATTCACGCGATAGACTCTGTCAAACGTGAGCTTTTTTACTGGATAGCTATCCTCTTTACTTTTGCGTTAGGCACGGCAGCGGGTGACTGGGTCGCTGAGGGGTTACAACTCGGTTACGTCAATGCCGCTATACTTTTCGGTGCGCTGATTGCAATGACTGCTGTGGCACATTTTCGATTCAAAATCGACGCGGTGCTGTGTTTCTGGATAGCCTATATTCTGACACGTCCTTTGGGAGCATCGTGTGGTGATCTCCTTTCGCAACCAATAGCAAACGGGGGACTGGGGTTGGGAACAACACTGACCAGCAGTCTGTTCCTGATTACCATTGTCGGATTGGTCGGGTATCTCACCATGACAGAGAAGAAAGTGACGCAATGAGTTATCAGGTTTCAAGCTTCTGAAGAAGCGAGCTTTCTACTAAAATGGGGGGATCTTACTGGCAGTATTTTCCACGGTCATCGGCATATCAGGACGTCGGACTAAGGGATGTTGAGAGGGAAACGGGACGCTTCGGAATACAGGACATGGCTTGGTATACTGTATGAAACCCATGATTGCAGGCAAAGCCCATCCACAGTATGGCCAGATTACAGGTCTGTTTTGAACGCGTCGTATTTGGGGGGACTGTCATCGTCGTTCATTATAGCGAGAGAATTGATGCGGATACTTCTGGTAGAAGATGATGCGATGATCGGTGAGATCGTTCAAAGCGCCTTAAAAGATGCAGCTTACGCGGTGGATTGGGTTATCAATGGTAACGATGCCCTGTCCAGCGCAGCCTGTCAACACTACGATGTCGTGCTTCTGGATCTAGGTTTACCCGGTAAGGATGGTCTCGCGGTGTTATCAGGCATACGCAAGAAAGGGCTTGCAACACCGGTTTTGATCCTTACCGCCCGAGATGCTCTTGAAGACCGACTGAAAGGGCTCGATGGTGGAGCCGATGACTACGTGCTCAAGCCTTTTGACATGAGTGAGCTGTTAGCCCGCATCCGGGCGGTGTTACGTCGAAAAGGAGGGGGTGGAACCCCGGTGTTGAGCAATGGTGCCTTGGCGTTAGATCCTGCTTCACATGAAGTCTGCCTTGTCGAGAGTCAGACAACGTTCCGACTTTCAAACCGGGAGTTTGCGTTACTTCAGGCACTGATGCTCAGGCCGGGGAGTATTCTGTCTCGCAGCGACTTGGAAGAGCGGATATATGGCTGGGGAGACGAGGTTGAAAGCAATGCCGTTGAGTTTTTAATTCACGCGTTGCGTAAAAAACTTGGCAATGATGCCATCAGGAATGTGAGGGGGGTCGGATGGATGGTATCAAAGAACGGGTAAAAAGTTCGATTCAACTTCGCCTGTCGATTGTTTTATGTTCAGCCATTGCTGTTGTCGCCCTGATATCAGGCGGATTTACTTTTTTCTCAGTTCTTGACGAAGCTCATGAGTTGCAGGACGCCACATTAACTCAAATTGCAGGGGTATTAAAAAAGGCACAGTTCCCCATCGCAAACAGCAGTTATGTGAGTCAAAGCCCGGAGGATGAAGAGGATGACAATGTTATCGTTCAATTTATCGTAGGGAACACGGCTCAGTCATCTCGCTCTCTCACGTACTTTCAGTTGCAACTTCCCTTGTCCGAGGGGTTTCAGACCATTTCCTCAGGCCATGGTAACTATCGGGTTTTAGTGACCGCATTATCGCCGAATTTACAGGTTGCCATAGGGCAAAAAACCGCGATGCGGGATGAGGTGGCCCTTGACAGTGCCTGGCGTACCTTGATGCCTTTCATGATTTTACTGCCTGTTCTCCTCCTGATTGTGGCCGATCTGATCCGAAAGGTTTTCCGACCGGTTACACGACTGGCCAATGACGTTTACCAACGTGATGAACAAGATCTCACCCCTTTGGCTTCAGAGGACATTCCGCATGAAGTTCGCCCTTTTGTTATGGGGATTAATCGGCTATTGGGTAAAGTCGGCAGTGCCATGGAAAACCAGCGACGATTTGTCGCAGATGCGGCCCATGAACTACGATCGCCATTGACCGCACTTTCATTGCAGGCTGAACGCCTCAACCAGTCGGCCATGTCCAAGGAGGCACATGAACGCCTTGATACGCTTCGACAGGGGATTAATCGGGCAAAAAACCTGCTTGAGCAACTCTTGTCATTAGCGCGAGCCCAGCAACAAATCACCATGAAGACACCCCAGTCTCCAACCTCAATACAATCCGTCTATCGACAGGTCATAGAAGGTCTTTTGCCGTTGGCATTGGAGAAGAATATTGATTTAGGGGTTGTTGATACTGGGGATATCACCCTTTACACCGATGAAATAGCTCTTTTCACCGTTGTGAAAAACCTGGTCGAGAATGCCATTCGTTACACCCCAAAAGGGGGATGTATTGACCTTCGCCTTTACGGTACTAAGGAACAGGTCATTATTGAGGTTGAGGATAATGGTCCAGGAATAGCGGAGGATAAGCGAACTCGCGTATTTGATGCGTTCTATCGGATAGAGGGGAGTGGACAGTCAGGATCTGGGCTGGGACTGTCGATTGTCAAGGCCATCGTCTCACGGATGGGGGGCGAGGTTACGTTGCATAATGCGGCGAACTATCCCACTGGACTGCAAGTCAGGTTACTTCTCCCTCACAGAGTCCCCCATGATTGATTTGGGTGAGTCTATAAAGGATGTTGCAAAAAAAATGATAGCCATGAATATATGGCCACAGCACGTTATAGAAACCATCAATCTGTCTTTGTTCAATCTGATTAATACCCTGGCACACCCCAGTTTGTCGATGCTGATGCTAGGGCACTTTTTTGCCCGTGATGTGATTATCGTGGTACCGTGCATCCTGCTGCTGAACTGGTTTTTTGCCAAAAAAGACATCAAGAAAACTGTGTTAGCTGCAGCGTTTTCTGGCGTACTGGTGATCGGTTTGAATCTGTGTATCAGTCTTTTTTGGCGATATCCACGCCCATTCATGGTCCCCGTAGGGCATACTTTTATCACCCATGTTGCGGACGTTTCTTTTCCCTATCACATATCGCTTATTTCTGCTGTCGTGATCAGTTTGCTATTGCAGGTTGGTGTTCGCTTTCAAGGGAGCCTATGACTCTTGCTCGGTCTTGGCATCGTCTGGGGAAAGGTTTATATGGGGATTTATTTCCCTATGGAGATATTGGGGCTAATCATCGTTGGCTTTATTGCCGCATTGCTGTGTCGCTTGATGAGGCAATAAATTGCCCGCAGTATAACCGTCTGTCGATTATACTGCGGCAACGCTGGCAATGGATTTGGCCTAATGGCGTCGTCATCCGAAATCGGGGTTCACCAGAACGTCGGTGTCGACTTCCAGGTAAATGGATGACGAGGAAACGCAGGAAAACCAGGTAGGCAAAAAACGATGGCCTGTCCCTTTTTGGGGCATACACGCTGCTTAACGAGCCCTTTTTTTCATATAGTGGCTCAGGATAAGATGCAGTATCCCCATTCCACCGTGTGCGAAAATGTACACTTCAATCAGTGCCGTCAAGGTTTTATGCAAACCGAGCACCTCTGTCGCCCAAGGGACATCCATACGGAAAAGAATAAACCAGGACAGACCGGATAAGACGACCAACAACAAAGCCCCCAATCCCAACCCCTGAACACACGCCGCCAGCCCTTTTGGTGAGGCAGTGGGTAAACCCAAGTTCATCATCTGTTTCAGGTCCTGCCTTATCTGGCTGAAGTCCCCCCATAAATAAGGATAAAAGTATTTAATGCCACGTCTAACCAGACAGTAAACGGTCAAAGAGAGTGAGAGTAAAAAAAGAGTAATACCAATAACAATATGCATCCAGGTGAAAAAAAGGCTCATTCCTGAAGCATTCGCTTGTGCGAGAGCATCCAACTGAACCCCGTTGCTATTCACAATTTGGACAATGACAAACAAAGCGATGGTCAGATGCAAGACGCGCAGAGGCTTGGACTGAGTCTCTGCCAGATACGCCCAAAAAGTAGTGAATATAGTCATGGATCCTCATATTAGAAAAAGATGGGTTAATTTTCCGTCTGGACAGTGTACCCACCAGGCAAAGGATGATTTCCTGACGCTCGTCATCTTAAAGCATCAGGGGTAAAATTCCGTCCGTTTGCAACAGCACTAACGGATAAAGTATAAAAGAGTAAATCAAAGTAGGGCTGTTGCAAGCAGGCATTATACTCTACCCCCCGTCGCAGGCGAGGGAAAATATACCCTCAATCACAATGCTCATACCTCTTGGGGCAGAATTGAAATGGAGGGAACTGACCCGTGATGTTTGCTTTGCAGATCACGGGCAGCCGTTAATTCCAGTAACGCGCGGCTTGCCATGGCAGGATAATTCCTCTACCGTCATTTTCTTCTGTCAGAGTTCATACAACTGTATGTTACCGGTAAAATCAGTAGCGTCAGTACCGTCGCAAAACCTAGCCCGAACATGATGACTACCGGCATGCTTTGGAAAAAAGCATCACTAAGTAGTGGGGCCAAGCCGAGCACGGTGGTAAAGGCGGTCAGCAGGATCGGGCGTAAACACGAGGTCGATGCATCGATAATGGCATCCAGCATCGGCTTTTCCTGGCGTTGCAAACTGATCTCTTCAACCAATACAATAGCGTTACGGATCAGCATGCCACTTAAACGGCTCTGTCGCATTAGTGATATGAGGTTGGCCAAAGTTGCGTTGTATGTTATTTAGGCAGCCAGCAAGTAGAATTGCTCCGCGGGTGACAATCCCTCTCTATTCGGTTGTTGATATTGTCCTTTTCGTATCATGTTGAGCAGTTCTATGCCGGCCAGGATCGTCTGGGCCCGTCGAAAGGATTTGAATCCCAGCATTGGGCGTATGCGGCTTTTGATGTTGCGGTGATCTTGTTCAACCATATTATTCAGATACTTGTTCTGCCTGACAGCAATGGTTTCTTCTTCTGGTTTGTCGGCGTTGAGTGTAGTCAGCGCTGCCGTGTTGGCACCACTTTTATCAATGGTCACTATCTCAGGGTCGCCGTGGTGTCGAATGGCCTTGCGAAAGAAGCGTAATGCCGCAGCAGCATCTCGTTTGGCGGTCAGTAGGAAGTCGATGGTCTGGCCGTCGGTATCAACTGCCCGGTACAAATATTTCTACTGGCCTTTGACTCTGATGTAGGTTTCATCCATTCGCCACCGCCGACCTACTGTGCGCTTGTGTCGGCGAAAGGCCTTATCCAGAAAGGGAACCAGACGGATAACCCAACGATGGAGCGTGGAATGGTCAATGACAATACCGCGCTCTGCCATTATCTCTTCCAGGTTGCGTAAACTCAGTGAGTAAGCCAAATACCAACGGACACACTGAGCAATAATATCGACGGGATAATGCAGGCGACTGAAAGCGTTTCGGATAAGAGACATGGGCAGGTAACATCACAAAAAATAGCATGTTACCGAACTGCGCCTTAATGCGACAGAACCGTTTTACCTGCCCCCAGGATTTTGGGGTAGGGTCATTCGCCAGCGGCACCCCACGGCGCGTTTATGCCGACGGAAAGCCTTATCCAGCAACGGTACCAGACGGATAACCCAGCGATGGAGCGTGGAATGGTCAACGACAATACCGCGCTCAGCCATCATTTCCTCCAGATTACGCAGGCTCAGGGAGTAAGCCAGATACCAGCGAACACATTGCGCGATAATATCGACAGGGTAATGTAAACGTTTAAAGGCTTTTCGGATCAGAGGCATGAGCAGGTAACATCTTAAAAAAAAAGTACATTACCTGACGCCGCCTTAATGCGACATAACTCTGGAGACCGAGTTGAAACCTGCCGAAACAGGTTTTGTATTATTTCAGGCGCTTTGCCCACGCGTTGCGCATAACAGGCATAAACGTTGGTGGTATGACACCCATTTTTGGTAATGGGATCTTGACTGTTACACCCGGTGATGCGTCAAACCATACGTCATTGAAGGGGAGTTTTTGAAGTCGATTCAAGTCGAACTTTGTCGGAACATCAAGCCCCGCGGTATCAAGTTGTTCATCAATGACAAACTCCCCATCGTAGACCTTGCCGATCTGTGACGTTCCATAGGTAATCAGCACCGCGTGAATATCGGTAAACACGTTCAGTATAAGCCCGGGGCGCGGGTATGGCCCTGGGTTGCCTAAGTCCTCGCTATGAGGAAACTTACACCAGAGTATGTCTCCGGGCTGTGGTAATGGTTTAAAGTCAGTGGCCATGCGCTTCCTGCTTATTTGAATAATGGAGAATCCAGATCTTCTTTTGAGATTTCCATACCTGAGATTTTAGTAATGGCAGTATGCTGGGCATCTGTCAGTGGGCCATTATCAAGTTCATAGGCTGGCAGAACATCGTGCGCCAGATAGCGTAACGCTTTATGGACGAGCTCAGTCTGGTTAAGAGCCAGCTCTTCCATCAGACGGGTAAACGTCGCTTCACTGACTCCGTACTCGTTGTCACGTGCACGCAACTGGAAAAGAAATTTCTTCGGAGTAGTTTGTGCGCCGGTTTCCACTTTGCTTTTATCGACGCGTGGACGGCGTTTAGCTGTCGCGGCTACGTGAGTTTCAGTAATGGTCGTCATGATTAACCTCTCTTTCTTACTTTTTTATGACTATATTGAAAGTATATAGTAATTGCATGCTGTTTGCTATATGGATTGCATATAGCAGTCATTGTAAGACGGTTGCTGGCGACTAACACCCTGAGATCCAAAAAAACCATAACCGGAAGTTTTACGGGGGGAAGGGGTTTAAGCTTTAATGGGGTTGTAAGCGGGAACCCGCCAAAATTTTGTCACGTTAGTCACTTCTGTCTAGGGGATGCATCAATCTTTCGCTCGTTGCATCCAAGCTAATCGCTTCCTCTCACTGATACAGATATTATCTATCTTTATATCAATAGCTTAAATTTTCTAATGATTTCCCTTGATGGTTAGGAATCTGGATCACGTTTTTTGAGGATCCCTGACCATGAACCGTAGCGCG
>NZ_JBKABN010000055.1:0-8259 GCF_046269175.1 Serratia sp. J2 | reverse complement strand
TACAAAGCCCATTTTGGTTCCCAGTTCACTATTTGGTGGGAACTACTTTGTCGAATGTGTCAGATATTCGACAGACGGTACACGGTGTACGCTTACGTTGATAATGCAATAACTGATACATCATTTCTCGATTGTTACCACTCGTCAGCAGGCCGTGCAGCGAGTGGATACCCAGCTTATGTAATGCTGACTGTTTGTGGCTACTCACCGTCTTGCAATGAATACGCAATTTGTAGGCAACCTCATTAGCCGACTTCCCCTTCAACAGAAAACCCAGCACACTGAGTTCCTGATGTGTTAAGGGGGTGACTGGCGATTGAAAGGGGCAAGGTTGAACGCTTTTTGGTAACGTCAGGATCTCCGTCAAGCGCAGATGCATTTCCTTCAGTGTTATTCCATTATCCAGCACGGCGTAGACATTATTCAGCCCTAACAAATAATCCTTTAATTTTCCCAGACTATTAAGCTCCGTCATAATAATGACTCTGGCTTTAGGAAAAAATGATGCCACTGTCTTAATAATAAAAGAGAGTATTTCACTGGCATTATTTCCATTGCTCTGTAAGCCGAGAATGAAAATATCAGCATCTGGTTTATGCATTAATCGATTTAGGCTGGGTTGCAATTTTTTCTCTTCAGCTATGAGGTTGGTAGGGGTTATATCCTCAAGCTCAGCCAAAAGCGACTTTATACCTTCTCGGGTGTAGCTACAGGTATGCTGCAAGAATATATTGGTTCTTTCCCTCATGATTTTTTCCTCCTGAGATATATTTAGACGCTTTAGTAAAATTATTTCTGAAGGTGCCGCGATATATCTTCATCTCTTATGTGAATTTAAAATAATCAATAATAGTTAATTGTAAAAATGGCTTTCCCATTAGCTTGTCCAGGCGTAACAATTGAACTCGTCTGAATATATCGAGCCGACAACGGGATATCAAATTATGTTACACCGCTAGTCGGTGGCGTATAGTTATAATCCTGATTAAAGTTGAACAACGTTGGTGCTGCTGTGTAATCTCCCCAGCCTAACTGAATGCCAATGCCGCTTGCAGCTGTGGTACCAGCATTGATTGCCATTACTCCGTTGGTTGCATCAATCAACTGTGTTGCAGGTGTAAGGGATACAGATAACGCATTAGCATCACGCCCAGGGATATTAACTGTACCGTCAGTGTAATTATTTACAGTGTTTGTGGAGTAATACCCGCTAAAAGTTGGGCAGTTCTTCAAAGTAATATTAGATTTTACCCATTGTGTTGTTTTACCAATCGCACCTAGTTTGGCAATATCCCATGCACCCAGATTAACGTTAACATCGGGAGTTTCACATGTATTAGCCACAATATTTAATGCACCACTGAAATTATAAGTTATTGCTTGCCATGGGAATCCGACAACATTCGGTGTCACTTGTAAAGATATGCCAAATGTGGGTAATGACATCCCTGTGATTGCCCCTGGTGAAATATTACCAATTTTAATCAGTGAATAACCTAGAGTTAACCGGACAGGAATATTGGTCAGGTTTTGTCTTGTGCCACTCCAAACCAATACCTTACTCGTCGTTGTAGCTGCGCTTGCGGGAACCAACTGCGACCAAATAGCGATGCCTACTCCAGGAATATTGGTGGTGTAAACAGCCCCAGGAAAGGGGGAACCACTCCAGGTGGACAACGGAGAGGGTGCCGAGAGTATGTTCAGGAATTGCTGGTCAAGCCATTGAGGGCCCGCATCACATCTATATGTGGGCGTTGTTGATTGAGTAACCATCCCATTATAAAGAACCGTTCCATTAGGGCTGTCTACTCCAACGCTGACTGTCCCCGACAGAGGTACGGTAAAAACCACAGCATTATTGTCATAGGCACAAGTAAAATCTGCCTTGGCTGAAAAACTGAACAATATTGTCAGCATTAAAATAATTATATTTTTCATTCAGTAACTCCCTGCATAATAGATATGCTTAGACTCTATTCTTCCGCCCCCTAACGGAGATTAGAGGACCACATTTTTCTATGTTTGTTACTGGCACACCGAATTAAACTGTTGTATCTGGGCTTGTTTCTGCCCTTTAACAGTGGGCATCAGCAGATAATTGACAGCACATTGCATCTCGCTACCGTCGCCCCATTTCACCTTCAGTTGCCCCTTGTCTTTTGCAACACGCGCATACAACTGCCCGCCTTGGCCGACAGAGCCTACGCTGTTACCTTTGCTGTCAAACACATCGGCGCCAAAGGGGATGGGTTCACCCTGATAGGTCGCATCTACCAGAATTGGCGTACCCTGTTTGGTGTTGTATTTCACCTTCACCACCGCACCGGAGTACGGCGCCACTTTCTGGCTGCTATTGTCCAGTTCTACACTGGCCGCTGTGCCTTTCGGGTCGATGCTGATGTCGTTCATCTGGTACGGGTTCAGGTAGGGCACCAGTGCATAACCGCGTGAGTCCACTTTCACCCCCGGATACGACGAGACGTTGGCCCCTTCCGCCCCTTTGGCCTCAACCAGCGCAAAGGTATCGGAGGTATAAGGCGTAAAGGTCACGCCACCCGAATGGGCAACCACGGTGCCATTCATCCCGGCGGAGGCACTCTGATAGCCTTTGCCGGTACTGTAGGTGCCGCTCAGCGCCGTTGCCGGTGTACGGTAGTTGCCGTTCACTGACCCACTGGAGCCTACGCCTTGGTTGGCGTTCATCGCCGTCACGCCATAGCTGAGCTGGTTCTCCGCCCCGGCAGTGCCGGAAATGGTAGCCTGCTGGCCATAACGACCGGTACTGTCGTGTGACAAATCCATACGCAGCTGTGGCGTGTGGGTCTGGTCATTACGCCCCAACGGCAGGCTGAAGCTCAGCAGGTAGTTGGTTTGCGCCGTTCCCAGGCTGGAAAAACTGCGGTTGACGCTGAAACCGTACGAGAGACTCTTGTAACGGTTGTTGTATCCCATTTGATACTGCTTATCGTTGCCGTCTTTGTTCCAGTAATTCTGCAGTGAACCACTGACATACAGTTGGCCCCAGTCACCCGGTAATCCCTGACTGGCCGTAGCCGTCAGGCGATTTTTGGCGCGTGATACTGAATCGGGCGAGTATCCTTGTGCGACTGCGTCGCGGGTTTGCATCGCCGTCATAAAATCCATATAGCCGTCGGTGGAGAAGCGGTAAGCTGCCAGCGACAGGTTGCTGTTGGTTTCGCTGATAAGCTTGCTGTAGCTCACCTGATAGCTCTGCCCGCTGAGGCTGTTACCCGGCTGATGCTGACCATCTATATCGGTGCTGTTTCCCAGATGCGTCCGCGCCTGCGTCACGTCGAAAGCAATCGCTCCGATGGGAGTCCCCACGGCGGTGCCCAGTTGCAGCGCATAATAGTTTTGGCTGGCCTGCAAACCACCATAACCGGTGATGGCGTTGGTTAACCCCAGTTGATAGGTGGCCTGGTACAGGGCCGGTTTTTCACGCAGGTTATCGCTGCGCACTTCACCAGCGGTCACCGAATAACGGTATGACCCTGGGCGCAACAGTTGTGCCACCGAGGCATAGGGCACTTTGAAGGTTTGCACCGTGCCATCCGATTCACGTACTGTCACATCAAGATCGCCACCGTAACCGGTAGGGTACAGGTCATTAATCAGAAACTCGCCCGGAGTGACGGTGGTTTCATACAATACCTGGCCACCCTGTCGCACGGTGACCCGGGCGTTGGTGCGCGCAATCCCACGGATATCCGGCGCGTAACCACGCAGGGATTCCGGCAACATACGCTCGTCACTGGCCAGTTGGATACCGGAGAACGGCAGCGTGTCAAACAGTTGGCCGGTGGTATTCGACTGCCCCAGTAACATCCGTCCCTGGATCTGCGGAATATCGCGCTGCAGATAGGTATTGAGGTTGCTGTATTGGCTGGGTCCGTTATTCATCTGGCTATAGGAGCCATTATGCCGCAGGTACCACGCCCCCACGTTCAGCCCGGCATTCACCCCGGCAAACAGGGAGTTGAAGGTGGTACCGTGTGACTTGCTGGTATAGCCATTGACGTTATAACCGAGCAAAAATGCGGGTACGCCGCTATCCCATAATTCCGGGCTGACGGTACCCCGGGCAGTGCTCAGCATATAGACCTGAGGAATAAGAATATCCAGGCGTTGCTCGCTACTGTCGAAATTAACCTGCGCCTCTGGAAGCTTATGTTGCAAGTCTAGGCATTGCTCTTCGCTACCTGCCGGGTGCAAAAAATCTTTGGGTAATTTTTCGTAATTAAAGGCGATGTTTTTAATCAGGTCGTGGGTCAGGCAGGGATACACCGATTTATCTGCCCGCGCCTTGAATTCAATATCAATATTGCTGATCGGTTGATTGTTAACATAGACGGCGGTCTTATACACACCGGGCAGCGCCGAGGAGCCATTGGCAAAACGGCTGAGGTCAACCGATTTAGTATCATCAACATTCAGGAAAGAAGGATCGAACTCCACATTCTTCGCGATGGCTATCGGCGTATTAATCGTATCAACGTCGTTTCCCGCGATTGCGCTGCCGGCAAACAAGGTCGACAGGATAGCCATGGCCAGAGGAGATAAACGGCTCTGGATATTGTATTGCAAAGATTTTGACATAAGACGTCCCTTCAGGAACACACTTCCCAAATAATGATGATGCTGCTTAATAATACTTACGGGTGGATTGCCACTATTTAATCATGACCTCGAACTTATTGACTGCCCCGTAATCATTAACGAAATCGCCGGACAGGGTATTGCCTGCCTGCCCAGGTAAATTAAAGGTCATGGTGGCACGCGGTGCGATCATCTCTCCTTCAATTTTTTTGCCGTTGAGCGTCAGGCTGACCAGCGACACATAATATGGCGTCGGGTTCGAGGCCTGAATACTGTTGCCTTTTGCACTCCAGATCACCGCTTTGGCGGCATCATTGGCATTGCCTTGCAGCCCAACCGGGCGGTAAAACAGCTTGATGCGTGAGCGGAAGGCCATCTGCAGGCGGTTGTCTGCCGCTTTCGCTGTATTTTTAGCCGGTACTTCCAACACGTTGAGCCAGAATACCGACTCTTTATCCATGGGGAGTGCGGCTCCGGTATAACTGATCCGCAACGTCTGGCCTTTGCTGGGCTCCACGCGGTTCATCGGTGGGGTCAGTACAAAAGGCACCTGGATAGCGGACGGCTTGGCATTGGCGTCACCCTTGTCGATCCAACTCTGGATCAGCACGGGCGAAGGGCCGACATTGCTGAGCTTAACGCTGACTTCTTTGGCATCAGAAGGGTAAATTACCCGCGTTCCGCTGATCACCACGCTGGCCAGACTGCTGGTGCTGAATAAGGCAATGGCAGCCAATCCAAACGTTTGACGAATACTGCATGAGAGAGATTTCATAATACACTCCAGGAGAACGGGAGAGGACGCTCCTCTCCCGAAAACCCATTACTTGTACTGAATTGAATAGACGACACTACTGACTACCGTACCGGCCGTGGTCGCGCCATTGGCGTAATATTCCACGGCGTATGGCAGGGTAGCGCTACCGGTTGAAACATCCACATAGGTGGTATTCAGCGTTTGATCCTGGTTGCCCACATTGATTACCGCCTGAGATGCACTTGAACCATCACGCAATTGCAGACTCACGTTAGTCGCGGTACCTGTCATGTTGTTCAGATGACCGGTGATCAGGTCAACAGAGGGACCGGCTTCAAAGAAGGCAGACGCGGTCTTCAGCGTGCCGGCACAGTTATTCAGTGCCATGTTGAACCCGGTACGGCCAGCGGTTTGGGTAGCAGCGGTCAGTTGGTTGGTACCTACTGTTGGCAGCACCACGGTCGCATCTGCGGCCTGGCCGTCGACCACGACGTCACAGGTATTGGCGGTCAGTTCACCGTTAAAAGTGATGGTGCCTGTGGAGGCTGCCTGAGCCAGGCTAACAGAACCCAATACAGCTGCGAGGGAGACAACGATTGCTAACTTTTTCATATATATTCCTACTTACCCAGTGTTATTAAACCATTATAATATTCATTAAAATGGCGTGCTTGATATCCATGAAATATGGATATATGTATTCGTTCTGTTAAAACAGAATAAAACTACCCAACGAATATGGGTAATACGTTGTGGTTACCTACAAAATATCCAATGCCGTGAGCATTTGAGATGAAGTCCTCTGAAATTCCAATGGAAGCCAGTTTATTTCTTAATGCTTTTATTAAGTACCATAATCGTTGGTCTGAGGGACTGGATTGACTCTCTTTCCACACCTTTTCCATGATGTCATTTTTTAAAATGATGGCACCCGGCTCATTACTCATTAACAGCAGTAATAAGCGCATCTGTGTCTCATTAAGGGTGACAACCTTAAAAAGCATGGCGTGATCGGCAGTCTCTGCGCGGTAACGCACGAGTCTTTTATTGGCAATATCGAGTTGGATGTCTTCATTGAGCAAAAAACCATAAAGTCTATTTTCCATATATGTCTCGGATTATTGTTTCGCTTTAAGCAAAAAAAAATACCAAGCCTCCATTTATCGACGCATTATAGAACTTGTTAACCCTTTGGCAATTTATTCAGAATTAATGTAATCCAGCAGTAAATTGCCTTTGGTTAGTTTTTTATTTCAATAAAATTACATTTTATAGTATTTAAAGCTATTTTTTTGTTGTTGCACCTGAGTTACGAAAAATCAAGGTACTTTTTACACTGATGGCAGCTTCATAGTTATATGTTTTGAAAGTTAAAACATAACGATGCAAATCACTGCTATAATAAAATTATCATTGTTTATCAATTGATTACCTCACACCCTCCTGGGTGAAAATCATCGATTGTTAAAAAGTAAAAATTTATTTCAGTCTTGCTATCCTCGCTAGCGGTACTTTGCCCAAGGCTCTTTGCCATGGTGCAGTCCGGCTTGCTGCTGAGATAAATAATAGTGGTTTTATTGGTTTATTCTTAGTGAATTAATTTTATTCATTGATTTCAGGATGAATGCCGTGTTTTCTCTATGTTAGAAGTGAATTGTGAACGATAAAAGAGAGATTCTTAGCCTCTCTGTGTTGCGCGAAGAAAAGGTGTTAAGAAAATCGTATAACATTATGATTTTTTTATATAAAATGGATTTTTATATGGAGAGTGTTTTTTCTAACTATACTTAAGAACAGGAAATAAGGTGTGTTATTTTTGCTATAGGTGATTGAAAATGAAAAATAAATATATAATCAATGATGTGGTGATCTATAACGCAGAGCAACACCGACTGGTACCGACAGGGGTTAGGGGAAAAGAAACGGTTTTAAACGTTCCTGCGAGTCGCTGTTTACTTTTATTGCTACAGCAGCCTGGCGTGAGTATTCATCAACAGGAGTTTTTCAGTGAGGTCTGGGAAAAACATGGGCAGTGTGTTAACGCTAATACGTTTTATCAGAATATCTCTTTGATAAGGAAGGCTATTCGTAATGCAGGGATAAGGAATTCAGTCATCAAAACCATTCCTAAAGTTGGGCTGTGTTTTACAGGAACCGTTCAGGTTATAGAGGAGGAACGCGCTAGTGCTGTATGTTCAGAACCCAAAACTGATGACACCATTCAAGTCATAGACACAAATAGCGAAAAAACGGCAGTAAAAACGCAGTCGCTCACTTTTCTGAAAAAAATAAAAGGTATCAATGTTATCGTTTTTTCACTATTTCTATTTGCCTGCATCATTCTATTAACTTCTGGCCAATCACAAAGTGCCCGTTTTTTTTCAACGCATACGAAAATTGCCAGTGAAAACCAATGCTCTATTTATATAGATAGAGGCGAATTAATGAGTAATTACAGCCAATATGTCAATTTTCTGAGCGCAAAGGAGGTGGTTTGTAGCCCACATGAGTTTATCTATATCGCAAACATCTCGGCACTCAGTGACACATTGATTCTATTTTGTGAGACGAGTGAGGAAGAGAAACTTAAGTGTTCCACGCGTTTTAAGCTCGCTGATATCAAGCCTGCTTCTTGAGGCTATGTGTGCATATTCTGGCCGATCGTGAACACTCATTCTCCCCCTGTGTCAGCATAGTTATCGCTTCAATTTTTAAGGAGAATTGCTATGCCGGCACATGCTGTACCAATTGATGTGAAAGAAAAGGGAGTAATGTGGCTCCAGCCTCCCTATAGCTGGTCTGTTAGACACATTGCACAAAAACTGGCTCTGAGTTCTTCCGTTGTTGCAAAATGGAGGCTTGAACTGGTGGCGCAAGGTTTATTG
>NZ_JBKABN010000054.1:0-8707 GCF_046269175.1 Serratia sp. J2 | reverse complement strand
TCGAGTCGGGTGAAAGTGTAGTGATTCATCATAAGTATCGGCTGACTCACCTTGGACTAAGGGGTGAACGAGTTTGCTGATATGACCTCTTTAGTTCCAAATAGGCAGGGGTAAACAGCGCCTTCTCCCACAGGGAGAGGGACCGGTCGAGTTGGGTGAAAGTTGAGCATCGGCTGACTCACCTTGGACTAAGGGGTGATCGAGTTTGTTGATATGACCTCTTTAGTTCCAAATAGGCAGGGGCAAACAACTCCCTCTCCCTGTGGGAGAGGGTTGGGGTGAGGGGCGTCAGACGTTTTTACGCTCGATGGTTTCTTCGCCCCAGTACAGTTGGTCGGCTTCGGTTTTACTGAACGCCAGCGGCAGTACTTCATCGCTACCTTCTTCCCAAATTTTTTGCGCCAAAACCTCGTCGTTACCGGCCAACTCAAAGATCGCTTCGGCAATTTCTACCGAGGTTTCACGCACTGTCGCCCAAGATTTCACATTATGATTTGCCATGACTGCTCTCCTGTTGAGTGTGAGGCACAGCCTAGTATAGGCCACAATTCTGCTGCTGGTTTTTGCAAGGCATGCGTATTATTGCCGAAAATTCAGGGCGGAACGCCTACGGCAAAATGCAAAACGGCGTGGTATTCTTTGCCGCGTTTACATCAACAGAGGAAAAATTATGTCTAGCGCACTGAGCAACGATCAAGAACTGGTTTCCGATCTGGTTGCCTGCCAACTGGTTATCAAGCAGATCCTGGATGTGATCGACGTGATCGCGCCGACCGAAGTACGGGACAAGATGGCCAGCCAGCTCAAGAGTATCGATTTTAGCAGCCACCCGGCCGGGGCCGATCCGATCACCAAGCGGGCGATTGAAAAAGCGATTGCGCTGATTGAGATGAAGTTTAACCGCGAGTAACCGGGTTATCTTTTGTTCAAAATGGGCAAGGAGATCTAAACGGCCGGTTAAACTTCGTTTAAGTTGCCTATGCTAGCATTGATGATTAAGTTAACAACATAATCATAAGGCTGCTAAGGTTTGGGGCGTAAAAAACTGCTGGTGATAGCGGCAACGCTGTTTGCCTGCTTGCTTTTCTATCTGCTGGCTCTGGATAGCTATTGCGATCAAGGTGGGAAGTTTGCACTGGGCATTTGCTCTATCACGCGTATCGTTCCCTGGTAACATGGCGAAATAACAATTTTTCGCAAACTTGCCCCTGGCCTTGGTGAGAATGCTACTATATCGGCTTGGTTGAGGCAGTAGAGTAGATAGGGTTGTCCATGTTTGATTTAGCTTCTGGCCCGTCCGGCCTGATTTCCATCGCCGTTGTGGTATTGGCTGTATTGCTTGGCCTGTGGGTCTGGTTCATAGTGAATCGTGCCAGCGTACGCGCCAACGAACAGATCCAGCTGTTGCAGGAAATCGCCGAGCAGCAGCGCCAGCAAACGGCACTGTTAAAAACGTTGGTGCAAACCGCCCGGGGGGACAAGACATCGGTTGACGATTATGATGATGACCTTAGCCCGGCACTGAGTTATAAAGGGTTTATCCCAGAGCGTTAATCGCGCGCCTCATTTGGTGAGAAGGTTAAGGACACGTCGGTTATCTCAGTTTCAGTTTTAACCGGATCGCCTTCTCACCATTCCGTTTCAGTAAAACACCATCCCCTGATAGGGTTTCTGCCGGCAGGCTGCCAACCGGCTTGCCAGATCGCCACAGTGGATTTCCAGCGCGTGCCGATCGGGATCGAGAAAGTAGCAAGATTCGCCCTCACTGTGATTATTCTTCCACTCCTGTACGCCAACTTTGCGCAAACGCTCCACAATGACGGCAAAGTTCTCGGGTGCCACACTAAACGCGTAATGCGTATAGTCGCTCAACATCTCATTTTTTCGGGCACCATCCAGTGACAGGCATAGCCACAGTTCACCCAATGCAAGATAGGCACCTTGATGCCAGCGGGCTTTGGGGGTGAATCCCAGCACATCTACATAAAAACGAAAACTGCGTTCTACCTCACTTACCGCGAGCGTCAGGTGGTTAAGACCCAGCAACATAATCAATTCATCCGTAAGTAAAAATAATGTTAACGACGCGCGAGCTGTCATAAATCTGTCGTATTGGCATCGTAATGTAGCGCCAACTCTACGAAAGATGGATATCAGCAATGATTAGATGGTACGAAGAAAGCGACGCCGAAGTAAACCGCAGCATTGCGTTAATCACCGGGGAAAATCCGGATAAATGGTACCCTTACGGCGGTGTGAAAGGGAAAGACTACTGCAAGAACCCCTCCGATGCCTGGCCGATTATCTGCGCCAACAAAATAAGCCTTAATGCCCCCGAACAAAGTGACCAGCCACAGTGGCAAGCCAGTATTATCACCCAGCAAGGGGAATGGCAAGCCGGTAGTCATAGCCCGCTGCGGGCCGCAATGATCTGTTTTTTATTGAGTCAGCAAGCGCAATAAATCAAATGTTAGTCGATAATGTAGATGACCCGTAATGATGAGACACCGCCTTATTCTGACAATGGACCTGTCGCTGACGGAGACTGTTTTATGAAGCGCATTATCAAAGGTGATACCAATCTCTCACATTTAGTGATTGCCCATGCGGCGATCGATTGTCATGCCAAAAGCTATGGGCTGCACCGACAAGGCTGGCCCTCAACCTACCTGATAAAGTATCAAAACGATCGCGTGGCGGTGGAGGTCATCACCCGCCGTCAATCCTATGTGGCGACGCTGATGATCGGCGCACGTAACCTCAGCAAACTGTGCGGTATGCCAAGCTGACCGGCGAAGCAAACTTCTTGTAACCTCCTGGCCCGGTTAATGATTACCGGGCGCTAATCCTTGATGCCTGAAAGGTTAAGTGTTAAAACGCCCGCAGGTTTATTTATTGGTTGGCGATATCTTGCGCAATGCTGCCTGGATACTCAGCCGGACGAGGAAAAGATGGGCGGTCAGCTTCAGGATACCCCGCTAAAACGCGGTTTAAAAAATAGACATATACAACTTATTGCCTTGGGAGGTGCCATCGGTACCGGCCTATTCCTGGGTATTGCACAAACCATACAGATGGCCGGGCCTTCCGTGCTGCTGGGCTATGCCATTGGCGGTTTTATTGCCTTTTTGATCATGCGCCAACTGGGGGAGATGGTGGTGGAAGAGCCGGTGGCCGGTTCCTTTAGCCATTTTGCCTATAAATATTGGGGGGACTTTGCCGGCTTCTTGTCCGGTTGGAACTACTGGGCGATGTTTATCCTGGTCGGTATGGCGGAACTGACCGCCGTAGGGATTTATATTCAATACTGGTGGCCTGAAATCCCAACCTGGGCATCGGCGGCGGTTTTCTTTGTCGTGATTAACCTGGTCAATCTGGTGAACGTACGCCTGTATGGGGAAACCGAGTTCTGGTTTGCCATCATCAAGGTGGCGGCGATCCTGGGGATGATCGTATTTGGTGCGTATCTGTTGGCCAGCGGTAACGGTGGCCCGGAAGCCAGCATTAGCAACCTGTGGGATCAGGGCGGTTTTATGCCTCACGGCATCAGCGGCCTGGTGATGGCGATGGCGGTGATCATGTTCTCGTTCGGAGGGCTGGAAATGGTGGGTATCACCGCAGCAGAAGCTGCCGATCCGCGCCGTAGCATTCCTAAAGCCACCAATCAGGTGGTGTATCGCATCCTGATTTTCTATATCGGCTCGTTGACGGTGTTGCTGTCACTTTATCCGTGGGGCAAGGTTGTGGAAGGGGGCAGTCCGTTTGTGATGATCTTCCATGCGCTCAACAGCAACCTGGTGGCGACCATGCTCAACGTGGTGGTACTGACGGCAGCGCTGTCGGTCTACAACAGCGGCGTGTATTGCAACAGCCGGATGCTGTTTGGCCTGGCAACACAAGGCAATGCGCCAAAGGCGCTGACCAAGGTCAACAAACGTGGCGTACCGGTACTGTCTATCGCGTTATCGGCGCTGGCCACCTCGGTAGGCGTATTGATTAACTACGTCATGCCCGGTGAGGCGTTTGGCTTGCTGATGGCGCTGGTGGTTTCGACGTTGGTGATTAACTGGGTGATGATTTGCCTGGCACACCTGAAATTCCGCGCGGCCAAGGATCGCCAAGGGGTGATCACCAGCTTTAGGTCTCTATGGTATCCGTTTGGCAACTATCTATGCCTGGTGTTCCTGTCGTTGATCCTGGTGATCATGTACTTCAGCCCAGGGATCCGCATTTCCGTGCTGTTGATGCCGGTGTGGGTGCTGCTGTTGTGGGTTGGGTTTATGCTGACCCGGCGTAAAAAGGCGGGGGGTAACAAGAGGTAGTATTCACGTAGGAGGCGCCGCAGCGCCTCCAAACGGTTAACGGGCGACGGCGTTGCCCTGGTGGTGGCGCCCCAGCCGCAGCAGCTTTCTGCACAGCAGGAACAGGGTGCTGATAACATCAATCACCACCACGCTAAGCATCAGCAGGCCCAGCATAAAAAAGCCTGCCAGGGTGCTTGCCAGTAACAGCAGCGGTGACGGTACGCGTAGCCGGCGCAGCTTCATTGCCAGATACATTTTCCAGTATTGCCCTTGCGTAGTCAGCGCTCGGCGATAGCGGCCCATACGAACGCGTGACTTGCCTGATGCAGTCCGGCTCATAACTCCTCCTTTTCAGAATGTCCTAGTAAGTAAATCACAAGGTTCTTAAGAAAGGCTTAACAGGTTCTTGGCGACCTTGGCCTTCTTACTTGGCTATGACAACAACATCGACAAAAAGGTCAGTTGTTTGTCATTGCGATACTATAAGCTATTGGGTAGGCAATCTTGTAACGGTTGCGGCACCATTATGGTACTACAGGGAGAGAATGGGTTGAAAATAACCAACAAATATTACGACGCCAGCAAAGCGCATCATACGCCACAGGGATTCTGCAACCCGGAGCCGTCGCTGCACCAGGCCGGGGATCTGAAGCGCTGGCAAGAGGAACGCAAGAAGCTCGGCCTGCCCAAACCTCCTCAGGCGGGCTACGAGCAGTTTATCGCCAACTGGTGGCAAGCCGCCGACCTGAGCGGCGAACAGGACCGTGTATGGTGGTTGGGCCATGCTTCTCTGCTGTTGCGCCTGGGAGGGCGCCATGTGCTGATCGATCCGGTACTGTCGCCAAGGGCATCACCTGTGAGCTTCTACGGCCCGCATCGCAAGACACCGCCTCCGCTAACGGTAAAGCAGTTGCCCGCGGTAGATGTGGTGCTGATTTCCCATAATCACTACGACCATCTGGATCGTCAAACCATCAGGGAACTGACCAAACGCTTTCGCAATGCCACCTTTGTTGTACCGCTGGGCCTCAAACGCTGGTTCAGCCATTACCCGGCCAAACGGGTGGTCGAACTGGATTGGTGGGAGAGCCTGACGCTGGACGAAATGACGGTCTACGCCACGCCAGCACGCCACTGGAGCATGCGTACACCGTGGGATCGCAACCGTTCTCTATGGTGTGGCTGGGTGATCCATCACCCGGCGCTGCGTTTTTATTTCTCTGGTGACAGCGGTTACAGCGAGCGGTTGGTCGATATCGGCACCCGCCTTGGGCCGTTCGATATCGCGGCGCTGCCCATTGGTGCTTACGCCCCGAGATGGTTCATGCAAGAGCAGCATATGGACCCGCAGCAGTCGGTGAGGCTGTATCAGCAATTGAACGAACCCAGAGTGATCCCGATCCATTGGGGCGTGTTTGAATTGGCCGATGAGTCGTTGGATGAACCACCTGCACAACTCAGCCTGGCACTTCGCGAGGCCGGGGTTGAGCAGCACAGTTTTTATCCGCTGAAGATTGGTGAGCATCTGGAGGTTAGCCCTAACTCCTAATGAGTATCATGGGGATGCGGCGTACCCTGCGTCGGGTGGCGCTTGGCGTGGTGCGGCTTTGCGGGGATTGCGGCGGGTAATGGATTAAACGGTCACGCCAAGATTAGCGGAAAAAATGCCTTGGCGATGTTGTTAATCTTCGGCGGAAATAGCTGCTGAGTGGGTAGGTGGTATTTTTATTATTTGTTTTTATCCTTACTAACTTAGCTACGGATATAAATTTCCAGGGTAGGGGGGGCTATTTCGTCCGCTTGCACATTCTTGGTGCAAAATTTGGCACGCTGCATGATTATGCACTGGTCTGCGTGAGCGTTTTGGCCCGAGTGCACGACTCTGTTGTGGCGGTCCAAAGCATAACTCTCCTGCTATGACAGGCTTTGCTACCCAAAGGTCGGATCAGTAGGCCATTTGCCCCCCGGTCATCGATATTCAATAGTTGCATATAAAATTCCATAAAGATTCAAATTTTTTTACGTTCTTGGGCCTGTCTGCGGCTTATATGTGGTGAAAACCGCTCGCTGCCAAGTTGAAAGAATTGTTAAAACTGAGGCGCCACGCGGAGTACAGCGCGGCCTCTTTACAAAGCAGAAAATAGCCAAGGCTTCAACCTCTTTTGCCCTATTTAAGCTATTCTTGCGGCTGACCGTTTCAAATATGTGCGACACGTCCATGAGTGATTAAAAATGGCTTGCCATCGATTCCAGAGTATGTGATAACGCACTTGGGTAAAACGAGGTACAGTTCTGTATATGTGTGGCATTTTCAGTAAAGAAGTTCTGAGTAAAGACGTTAGCGTTGAATACCGCTTCTCTGCCGATCCTTATCTTAGTGCCTCAAGCAGTAACGACTCTAGTTTGTCTATGTAACGCCTACGGGCGGTTTAAACAATCCAAAGGAAATACTCAAGATGGCAAAGATCAAAGGTCAAGTTAAGTGGTTCAACGAGTCTAAAGGTTTCGGTTTCATCACCCCGGCTGACGGCAGCAAAGACGTATTCGTACACTTCTCTGCAATCCAGGGTAACGGCTTCAAAACCCTGGCTGAAGGCCAGAACGTTGAGTTCGAAATTCAAGATGGCCAGAAAGGCCCATCTGCAGTAAACGTTACTGCAATCTAATCAGCGTCAGCTGAACAAAAAACCCGCCTTAGTGCGGGTTTTTTCGTTTCTGGCATCGGTGAATGTCACCCGGTGATGATGATGCCGGAATACTGATTACGGCCTTTAATCCCCGGATGGTTGGGATCTTGCGCTCGGCGATGGCTGTTGCGGCGATAACTGGTGTATTTAAAGCGCTGCGGCTGCCGTGGGTCGCTGTTGAGCGTGCAGATGGTGCAAGAGCCTGCGTGATCGACCGCGGCGAATCCCAAGGCATTGAGCTTGTTTACGGCGATGGCGGCCAGATCCAGATGGTGGCAGGTCGGGCTGATCAGCTCTGCTGGCAAGGGAAGTGCTTGCCGAAACTGTTCGACCAGTTCCTGATTAACCTGATAGCAGCAAGCGCCCGCAGCGGGGCCGATGGAGGCTACCCAGTTGGCGGTATCGTCATCCTGGCCGATGCGTTTGGCCATCTGCTCCAGAATGCCATCCAGCAGGCCGCGCCAGCCCGCATGTACCGCAGCAATGGCGCTACCGTCTTTACGGCTGAAAATGACCGGCAGGCAGTCTGCGGTTAATACGCTGATCAGGATCCCTGGCTCACGGGTAAAGAAGCCATCGGCTTCACCGCATTGCTGGCCGGCCTGATGGATATCGACTATGCGAATACCGTGTACCTGTTTTTTCTCAGGCAGCGTATTGCGAAAGGGTTGTAACGGCGTTGGCAGAAGGGCACCTTTATTGCCAAAGCCATGAGCGATGCCAGGAACGCCGCTGAGCAGCGGGGAATAGTCGGTCATAGAACGTCTTTGCCTGTGGCTGAGAGGAGATATCCAGTGTAGCCAGCTTTTGGATTACTTGGCTAGTGGCAGATGGGCATCCGCCTTGCATCGTACACCAGCCTTCTTTAGACTACCCGCGCCATCTCTCTCTGGGATCTCATCCATGTCTTATCAGTGCCCCCTGTGCTTCCAACCGCTTGATTTCGCAAACCAACAGTGGCGTTGCGAAAATAACCATCAATTCGACCATGCCAAAGAAGGGTACGTCAACTTAATGCCGGTGCAACACAAGCGTTCTAAACAGCCGGGTGACAGTGCCGAGATGATGCAGGCCCGTCGCGCATTTCTTGACGGCGGCTACTACCAGCCGTTGCAACAGCGGGTGGCCGAACTGTTAGCCAACACCTTGCCTATTGAACCACAGGCACTGCTGGATATTGGTTGTGGTGAAGGCTATTACACGGCCGCCGTGGCTGCACGCTTGTCTCAGGAGCGGATTGTGGCGGTGTATGGCCTGGATGTCGCCAAGGTGGCGATTCGCTCGGCGGCCAAACGCTACCCGGCGGTCTCTTTCTGCGTGGCTTCCAGCCATCGCCTACCGTTTGCCGACGCGTCGCTCGATGCGGTGTTACGTATCTATGCACCCTGTAAAACCGAGGAATTGGCGCGGGTAGTCAAGCCGGGTGGGGTGGTTGTGACGGTGTCACCGGGGCCGCGTCACCTTTTTCAGCTAAAACAGCAGGTTTATCAGGAGGTTCAATTGCATGCGGAACATGATGAGCAGCTTGAGGGCTTCAGCTGTGAATTGGCCGAGTCACTGGCTTATCCGATGGCGCTGCCGGGTGACCAGGCTGCCAATCTGTTGCAGATGACGCCGTTTGCCTGGCGCGCTTCGCCGGAGGTGCAGCAAGGTTTGCTAGACATGGCGACCTTTGCCTGTGAGACGGATTTCGCTATCCGCTTATACCGCCGGGTC
>NZ_JBKABN010000053.1:0-8946 GCF_046269175.1 Serratia sp. J2 | reverse complement strand
TGATAGCCCCTGTTCTTTTGCAGGTAAAGAGGCCGTCTCAGCAAACGCAATCGTCCCCTCATCCAAGGTGAGCCACTATAATTTCAGAGATACTCGATCGGTCCCCGCATCCAAGGTGAATCACTATAATTTCAGAGATACTCGATCGGTCCCCGCATCCAAGGTGAATCACTATAATTTCAGAGATACTCGATCGGTCCCCGCATCCAAGGTGAGTCACTATAATTTCAGAGATACTCGAACGGTTCCCTCTCCTTGGGGAGAGGGTTAGGGTGAGGGGGCTAACACAGCAGTTAAACCACGCGGATATGCGTTTCCTGGGGTGAAGCGGCGGCCTTGCGTACCGCACTGAGCGCCTTTTCTGGCGTGCGTAGAAAGGTGTTGATGCCGATCTGCACGCAGCGGTGATGTTCAAAACGCTCACTTTCCGCCAGCAGAATGTCGCTGATCAACAGCACCACGTCGGCCTGCGCCAGATCGTCCGCCGTCAGCGAATTTTCAATCCCCAATGCGCCCTGGGTTTCTACTTTGACCGGCCATTTCTCCTGCGCGCACAGTTTTTCCAGCCGCTCGGCAGCCATGTAGGTATGGGCGACCCCGCTGATACAGGCCGTTACCGCTACGAGTTTTATCGTCATGTCAGCCCCTTTGCTTCTGTTCAACCGCCAATGATCACTCGGTAACCTGCCTGTTGCGCCATCGCCTGCAAGGGAGCGATCTGTTGCTCTGTCGGGGCTGCTACGCCGCGCATGGCATATTCGCGCCCCAGCAGGGTATATTTCGCCTCGCCATACTGATGAAAAGGCAACAGGTGGATCTCTTGTAGCCCAAAAGGCGCCAGAAATGCCAGCACCTGCGCCATATTCTCCGTGCTCAAAGTGTAGCCGGGTATTAACGGCAAGCGTGGGATCAGGTTAACTCCGCGCTGCACCAGCGCAGTAAAGTTTGCCAGTACCCGTGGCAGATTGATGTTCAACTGATGTTTGGCGGCCTCGGCATCCATGATTTTCAGGTCGAACAGGATTTGATCGCAGTATTCTGCCAGGGCCAGCACTTGGGCCTGCGAGGCATCTCCGGCGGTTTCGACGGCGGTATTGATACCCAACGCCTGCAAGCGCTGTAACAGCTGGGTGGCAAACTCGGCCTGCATCAGCACTTCTCCGCCGGAAAGCGTCACCCCGCCGCCGGAAGTGCGATAAAACACCTCATCCTTGAGGATGTGCTGTAACAGCGCCTCCAGCGTGATGTTTTGCCCGATCAGCTCCATCGCCCCACTTGGGCACTCTTGTGCATCGTTCAGGCAGGGCTGGCAGCGCAGGCATTTGGCCTCGCGGCGTACGCGGTGGATCTTGCCCGACATCGACTCCGGGTTGGCACACCAAGGGCAGCTATGTGGGCAGCCTTTGAAAAATACCACGGTGCGGATGCCGTGGCCGTCGTTCAGCGAATAACGCTGAATATTGAAGATCCGGGCCTGCGGCTCTGCGGGTGTTGCCCGGGAAAACCCGGGCGTGATCAGGTTACAGTTGATGCGCTGTACGGCGGATGATGTCATCTTGGATCTCCTTCGACAGCTCCACGAAGAATGCGCTATAGCCGGCAACACGCACCACCAGCCCGGCGAAGTCCTGTGGCCTGGCCTGCGCTTCCTTCAGCGTTTCGGCATTCACCACGTTGAACTGCACGTGCTGTAGCTTGAGCTTGGTAAAGGCTCCGAGGAAGTCTGCCAACTTGTTCAGCCCTTGCTGACCTTCCAGCGTGCTTGGGGTGAATTTTACGTTCAGCAGCGTACCGTTGGAGAGCAGGTAGTTATCCAGCTTGCTCACCGATTTGAGTACCGCCGTCGGCCCCTGGCCATCTTGGCCGAGCATGGGTGATAGCCCACCATCCGCCAGTTGTTCCCCCGCATAGCGCCCGTCTGGCGTAGCACCCACCACCGCACCCAATGGCACGTGGGCAGAAACGGTATAAGAGCCGGGGGTAAATTGGCCGCCACGCGGGTTACGGTACTGTTCCACCTCTTTGCAGTAAAATCGCAGCAGACCGGCGCTGATCAGGTCAACTTCGTCGATATCATTGCCGTATTTGTCAAAGCGGTTAATCAGCCGTGCGCGGATCTTTTCCCCTTCCGGCGTGGCGAAGTTGGCCTTCAGCGTGGCCAGCAGTTCATCAAAGCTCAGGCGCTGTTGATCGAACACCAGGCCTTTCAGGGCAAACAGCGAATCGCTCAGGTTGGCGATGCCGATGCCTTGTACTCCGGAGAAGTTGTAGCGTGCGCCGCCTTCGGTGATGTCTTTGCCGTGTTGCAGGCAGTCATCGATAAAGGAAGACAGCAGCGGCACCGGTGCCCAGTCGCGGTGGCCGATATCGCAGATGTTGCTGCCTTCGGCCATCAGCCGGACGTAATGGCGAATTTTTTCGCGAATTTGATCCAGCAATTGCGGATAGGTGAGGCTAGCGTTGCCTTCGTTATCCAGCAGCGTCAGCTCCATCACTTTCAGCAGGTTGAACATGGCAATGTCGTGCAGGCCGTAGGTACGCCCTGGGATCGACAGCTCAACACAGCCCACCACCGCATAATCGCGCGCATCTTCCAGTGAGACACCACGGTTCAGGAATGCTGGCACCACCACTTCATCGTTAAAGATTTGCGGAATACCGGTGCCGAGGCGGATGGTTTCGGCGGTTTTCAGCAGGAATGGCCGATCGATAAACTCATTGACCCGCACGCCCAGGTTCGGCTGTGGCAGGCGGATATTCTGGTACGCATCCAGGCACAGGAACGACAGCACGTTTACCGCGCTGCGGCCGGTTTCCGTCAAGCCGCCCAGCAAGATGGTGTAGCCGGTAGGGAAACCCGCGAAATAACGTGCGCTGGAGGTGGAGCGTAGTAGCACGATGTCGTTGCATTTCACCCACAGGCTTTCCAGCAACTCCTTCAGGAAGGCCGGATCCTGCCCCTGATTGAGGGAGGCTTGATAAAACGGCAGCATGTACTGATCGAAGCGGCCCAGCGACAGTGAGCTGGCGTTGGATTCATACTGCAAAATGATGTTCATATACCAGAACAGCTGGCACGCCTGGTAGAAATCCTGCGGCTTGTGGTGGGCGTTGTGGCTGGAGATCTCGGCGATGCGCAGCAGCTCGGCGCGGCGAGTCTCATCGCTGCATTGCTCCGCCATTTGGCGTGCCAGGCTGGCATAGCGCAGGATATGGCGCTGTGAGGCTTGTAACAGCAACAATGCTGCGGCATAGAACGCGTTGTCTGGCTGCTGCTGCGCATGGCTTTGCAGTTCGGCTAGCAGGCTATCCAGGCCGTTATTCAGCAGGCGCGGGTAATCAATGATGATATGCCCCTGGCCTTTGTCCGTCTGGTTGACGCTGAAAATCTGGGTCTGGGTGGCGGTTTTAACCTCCTCTGACATCTGGCCGTTGATGAAATCCTTCATCGAACGCTTTTCCCAATAAGGGTAAAGCTGCTCGCGATACACCTGTTTGTCCGCTTCGGAAATGGCAAAGCGATCCTGCGGACGGGTTGGGAAAGCATCCAGCTCTTTCAGCAGCCAGTAAGGTTCCATCTCTGGCGACACGATCCCGGCACGCGGCTTCACCGTACGGTTACCGGCAATCAGCTCATCTTCCCGCAGGGTGATTGCTACGTGATCAAGAATATAGGCGGTTGCCTTGGCACGGCGGATGATGGTCGGTTCTCCCTCGGTCTGCCGGTGGCTGGCGGTATAGAGCAGTGCGCGCTCGAGTGAAATTTCGCGCGGGGCGGAGAACAGGGCGGCTTTTAGACGTTCGATCCGGGAGAGCATCACATTTTCCTTTTGTGCGGTAATGGGGGCGGGAAAACCCGGCACGTCGTGCCGGGCTGGCTGTGCGGTTAGGCCTTTTGCGCTAAGTGGGCGGCAATCTTCTCCATGATGGCATCGGCACGTTTTACCGCATCGCTGATGGCCACGCGCACCACGGTTTTCCCTTTAAAGCGTTCTTCAAACTTGATGCCGATATCCTTGGTCAGGATCACCACGTCGGCGGCGGCCACATCTTCGGCCGTCAGCTCGTTTTCCAGGCCGATGGAGCCTTGGGTTTCCACCTTGCACTGCCAGCCTTGGGCTTTGGCGGAACGCTCGATGGCCTCGGCAGCCATGTAGGTATGGGCAACGCCAGATGGGCAAGCGGTTACAGCGATAATCATGGTCATATTCAATTCCTCAACGTAATCCATCGTTTCTCAAGACGCAGCCTGAGAGCGTATTTATTCAGTTAATTTCGAAATCCAGATCCAGATCGTTTTCCTGTGCGGCCTTGGTGGCCTGTTTCTTGGCGGCAAAGCTTTTCAGCAGGTTAACCAACAGGGCGGTGACCACCATGCCCACCAGCAGCGCGGCTACGTAACCCAGCTTGCCTTCAACTACCGGCAGCACAATCAGACCACCCCAACCGGCGTAGCACTGTGCACCCACCAACGCGGCGGTCACGGCGGCGCAGGCAGAACCGATCATGATGGAAGGGATCACGCGCAGCGGATCGGCGGCGGCGAACGGGATAGCCCCTTCAGTAACGCCGACGCAGCCCATCAGCAGCGCGGCTTTACCCGCTTCACGCTCTTCCGGGGTGTAGTATTTGCGGCCAATCAGCGTGGCGAATCCCAGGCCGAGCGGCGGGGTGGCGATGGCAACGGCCGCGATGGCGACCACCGAGTACACGCCCTGAGCAACGCAGATCAGCATAAAGGCGTAGGCCACCTTGTTAACCGGGCCACCCATGTCAAACGCCAACATCAGGCCCATGATGATGGCCAGCACTACGATGCTGCCCTGCTGCATACCTTGCAGCCAGTGGGTCAGGCCGTTGGTCAGCGCGCCAACCGGTTCGCCCAGGCCCCACATCATGATGCCTGCGGTAAGCAGGGTGCCGATGATGGGGATCACGAAGATCGGCATCACCGAGCGCAGGATCTTCGGCACCGGGATCTTCTTGAGGTAGAACACAATAATGCCGCCCAGCAGGCCAGCGATGATCGCCCCGAAGAAGCCAGCCCCGAAGGACGCGCCCACCCAGGCCCCAATCGCCGAGGGAGCCAGCGCGGAGCGATCCGAGATGGAGTAGCCGATATAGGCCGCCAGGAAAGGCACCATCAACGTCAATCCGGCCACGCCGATATCGAACAGTTTTTTCAGGTTAGGGTCCGTCGCCGCATCGGGGACTGCCCCTTTGCCATACAGCATCACGGAGATGGCCAGCAAAATGCCGCCGGCGACCACAAACGGGATCATATGGGAGACGCCGGTCATCAAGTGCTGGCGTGTGTTTCTTAGAATATTGAGTAGCTCTTTCATCGTTCACTCCCTGGCCGCGACCAGCGTGCTTCTGAGATAAAACCACCGGGGAATGACCCCTGATGGATAAAGGTTGTTGGCTATCACAATAGGCATCTGGCGGTACTATCAACAGTGGATAAAATTGCCATTTACTGGATTTTTGTATTGTCAGGAGAAAAGTGCGATCTAACTCAAAGTGTGCGACAGAATAAACCGGGCTTGTGGAAACGGGCTTTGTGAGCGGTATCGCATTTATGCCGTCAGGATACATTTGTCCAGTGTTTGACATTTTTATCCGATAGCCCTGGGCCGCGCTGCGCTTTTATCCTTGTGGCAAACCGGTGTTGTTCACCGCTGCTTTGGTATGAGGAAAGAGTGATGGCGAAAATAGTGACGTTTACCTGCGTGCTGCCCAACGGGGTACATGCCCGCCCAGCCAGCCATATCGAAACCCTGTGCAACGGTTTCCGTTCCCGCGTTGAATGGCACAACTCACGTAGCGGCCTGCGTGGCGACGGTAAAAGCGTGTTGTCACTGATCGGTACCGATACTTTGCTGGGCGATGAATGCCGCATCACCATCGAAGGGGAAGATGAACAGGCGGCGTTTGAGCGCCTGAGCCAGTTTATCCAACATGAATTTCCGCACTGCGACGAAGCACTGCCGCAAGTGGATGACCAGGCGGAGCAGGAACCTATCCCGCAGTCTCTGGCTAACCTGAACCCAACGCTGGTGCGCGCTCGCTCCGTCAACCAAGGCACCGCTAATGGCAAACTGGTGCATCTGGCGCGGGTGGATTTAAACGCCCTGACGTTGCCGCCTACGCAATCTGTTGAGCAGGAGCAGCAGCAACTGGCCGAAGGGTTGACGCGCTTTGGCAAGGCGCTGGATCTGCAACTGATGGGCGGTAACGGCACCACCACGGCGGTGCTGGAAGCGCATCGCTCCTTGCTGCGTGACGGCGCATTCCGCCAGCACCTGCTTGATGGTGTGCTGGCCGGGGAAAGCTGTGCCGCCGCCATTGTGGCCACTGCAGCCCACTTCAGCCAGCAACTGGCACAGTCTGCCAGTGCCTATCTGCGCGAGCGTGAACTGGATATTCGTGATGTCAGCTTCCAGTTGTTACAGCAAATTTATGGCGAGCAGCGCTTCCCGGCGCAACAGGCGCTAAGTGTAGACAGCATTTGCATCACCGATGAGCTGACCCCGAGCCAATTCCTGGAGCTGGACAAGCGTTATTTGAAAGGCCTGCTGCTGGGCAGCGGCGGTAGCACCTCGCATACGGTGATCCTGGCTCGCTCCTTTAACATTCCAACTCTGGTTGGCGTCGATGCCGCTGCAATGCTGCCATATTTGAATCAATCGGTGCAGATCGACGGCGATCTTGGACTGGTGGCTTGCGATCTCAGCGAACCGGTTCGTCGTTACTATCAGCAGGAGCAGTGGCTGAGCGAGCAGATCCGCAGCCAGCAAAGCGCCTATCTCGATCAACCGGGGCGCACGGCCGACGGTGTGCGGATGGAAGTTGCCGCCAATATCGCCCATGCGGTAGAAGCAGAGGCGGCCTTCAGCAACGGTGCAGAGGCAGTAGGCCTGTTCCGTACCGAAATGCTGTATATGGATCGCCTGACTGCGCCTTCCGAAGATGAGCTTTACAACATTTACTGTCAGGCAGTGGAAGCCGCCGCAGGCAAGACGATCATCGTGCGCACCATGGATATCGGTGGCGACAAGCCGGTGGATTATCTGAACATCCCGGCCGAAAACAACCCGTTCCTTGGCTACCGGGCGGTGCGTATCTATCAGGAATTCCTACCGTTGTTCCGTACCCAGCTACGCTCGATCCTGCGCGCTTCGGCACACGGTCCGCTGAAGATCATGATCCCGATGATCTCCTCAATGGAAGAGATCCTGTGGGTGAAGGATCAACTGGCCGAAGTAAAACAATCGCTGCGTGCCGGGCAGATCCCGTTCGATGAAAAAATCCCGCTCGGCATCATGCTGGAAGTGCCTTCGGTGCTGTTTATCATCGACCAGTGCTGTGAGGAGATCGACTTCTTCAGTATCGGCAGCAACGACCTGACGCAGTACCTGCTGGCGGTGGATCGTGATAATGCCAAGGTCATCAAGCACTACAACAGCCTGAACCCAGCGTTCCTGCGTGGGTTAGATCATGCCGTGCGTGAAGTGCACCGCCACGGTAAATGGATCGGCCTGTGTGGCGAGCTGGGAGCGAAAGGTTCTGTGTTGCCACTGCTAGTGGGGATGGGGCTGGATGAGATCAGCATGAGCGCGCCTTCCATTGCCGCCACCAAAACCCGCCTGGCCAAGTTGGATAGCCGCGAATGCCGTTTACTGCTCAACCGGGCCATGGCCTGCCGTACGTCGCTGGAAGTTGAGCACCTGCTGGCCCAGTTCCGTATGGAGCAAAGCGATGCGCCACTGATCACGCCGGACTGCATTGCCCTGGGGGCCGATTGGCGTAGCAAAGAAGAGGTGATCAAAGGGATGGCGGATAACCTGCTGCTGGCCGGACGCTGCCGTTACCCACGTAATCTTGCCGCCGATTTGTGGGCGCGTGAGGCGGTATTCTCCACCGGGCTGGGCTTCGGCTTTGCCATTCCGCATACCAAATCTGAACATATTGAACAGTCCACCATCAGCGTGGCCAAGCTGGCGCAGCCGGTTGTCTGGGGGGACGAAGAGGCACAGTTCGTGATCATGCTGACCCTTAATAAACATGCCGCCGGGGACCAGCATATGCGGATTTTCTCCAAGCTGGCGCGGCGCATCATGCATGAAGGTTTCCGTGACGCACTGGTGAACGCAGTGTCTGCCCAACAGGTAGAAGCGTTGCTGAAACAAGAGCTTGAACTGTAATCCATTTTTGGGCGCTGCGGCGCCCTTCATTTTTAGCCTTGAGGAGCAACTATGGAACTCTATCTGGATACTGCCGACATCAATGCGGTGAAACGCCTGGCACGTGTGTTGCCGTTGCAAGGGGTGACAACTAACCCGAGCATTGTGGCTGCGTCACGCACGTCGCTATGGGAAGTGCTGCCTGCTTTACGCGATATCATCGGTGGCGAAGGAAAATTGTTTGCCCAGGTGATGGCGGCCACGGCCGAGCAGATGGTTGAAGAGGCGGTGATGCTTCACCGGCGTGTTCCTGGCCTGGTGGTGAAAGTGCCGGTGACGGGGGAAGGGCTGGTAGCGATCAAAATCCTGAGTGGCATGGCTGTTCCAACGTTGGGGACGGCGGTGTATGGGGCGGCGCAGGGGCTGCTTTCTGTCTTGGCAGGGGCGGAGTACGTGGCTCCTTACGTCAACCGCGTGGATGCCCAGGGCGGCAATGGTATTGCTACCGTGCAGGAGTTGCAGCACTTGTTAGAACTGCACGCTCCGCAGGCCAAGGTGCTGGCCGCCAGCTTCAAGACTCCGCGTCAGGCGCTGGAGTGCCTGCTGGCAGGTTGTGAAGCTATTACCTTGCCGGTAGATGTCGCAGAGCAGTTTATCAGCGCACCGGCGGTGCAGGCGGCGGTTGAGAAGTTCGAGCACGATTGGCACGGTGCGTTTGGCACTTTGTCACTGAACTAAGAGAAGATGCCCCTCACCCTAG
>NZ_JBKABN010000052.1:0-10868 GCF_046269175.1 Serratia sp. J2 | reverse complement strand
GTTAATCACACAAGATGCACCAGAGAAAACTATACTGGAAAAAACGGGCGTATCGCGGGCGACCTTTTACCGACTGAAGAAAAGGACTCGGATAGAGCAAATCGGGGTTATACGTGAAAAGACGAAAAGATAAGACGATGTTAAAAATGGAAGAAAAAAAAATTAATATCAACCGAATTCACTTCCTTTATGAAGCGTTGGCCAAGAGGCATGCTTCTCCTGAAGAGACCTACCATGCTATCCTCAATGAAGGGTTAAAAGCCTTTAACCTGTCCCTGGGTATTATCAGTCAGATAGAGGGAGATCGTTACTCTCTGCTTGCAGTTTCACCAACAAGAGGAGATATTTCAGCTGGCATGGTTTTTGAGTTAAAAGACACCTATTGCCAGCGAGTGGTCAGCGAAAATAGAATAATAAGCGTTGAACATGCAGGAGAGCACCCTGGTTTTAATACTCACCCCGTCTACATTGGCATGCGGCTTGAAAGTTATATCTCGGCACCAATATGGGTGAGAGAAAACTTATGGGGTACACTTAATTTTTCTTCCACTCAGGTAAGAGCAATATCTTTCTCTGAGGATGACTATGAATTCATTAGTTTAATGGCTGAGGGTATTGGCTCGTTAATCGAGATGAACTTGTTAATCAGTGAAAATGAAAACGTCATTTCAGCGCTAAGAAAAAATAACGACATTCTCGAAAGCATTTTTGAAAACTCAACCATCGGGATGGCGCTGGTAGCCCCTTCAGGCCAGTGGGTAAAGGTTAACAGCGCCTTGACCCGTATGTTGGAGTACACTGAAGATTATTTGCTTTCCATCAATTTTCAGCACATCACACATCCTGATGATTTAACCACGGACTTACAGCAATTAGAGGCACTTTCCCAAGGCAACATTCCGTTCTATCAATTGGAAAAACGATATCTGACGGCGTCAGGCCATTATATCTGGATCCTTCTGAGTGTCTCTCTCGTACGTGAAGATAACGGTAATGTCAAATATTACATCGCTCAGATTCAAAGTATTGATGAGCGTAAAATGATGGAGATAGAGCTCAAAAAACAAAAAGAGGCGCTGCATAAGGTCAATATTATTCTGGAGCGCATGGCCACGGAAGACAGTCTGACGGAAATTGCCAATCGTCGAAAATTCATGCTCTGGTTTGAGCGTGAAATGATCAGAATGGCACGCCATCCCGTCCCTGTATCACTTGCCATTGCCGATATCGATTTTTTTAAATCGTATAACGATGATTATGGTCACCAGGAAGGCGATTTTGCCCTAAAGAGTATCGCCAGAGAACTCAGTCATACTCTACGAAGCCAGGATAAAGTCGCACGGTTTGGCGGGGAGGAATTTATCATGCTTTTCCCTGAAACGGATGAAAAGGGCTGTCTTTTGGCTTGCGAAAGATTACGAAAAAGCGTTGAAAACCTGACCTCGCTCAGAAGAACGGTCACGATCAGTATTGGTGCAGTGACATGCCATCCGAAAGAAGGGGAGCTTGTTCACTTTGATGATTTACTGAAAGTGGCAGACTCAAAACTCTATGAAGCGAAAAGGTCTGGGCGAAATCAGGTGAAAGTGACCAACTTAGAAGACCATCAGGACTAATCTCTTTTCTATCTCAATTCGAATTAGGTAAAAACCTTTAGGTGGCTGTCGGGCATGACAGTTTTCTGCACCATTAAATTTCAATACAAACAATTAATTATCTCCTTAGCGTGGTTTTTTACATCATTGGCCCTCAAACCCCTTCTATGCTGTATTTTGTCTCAGGTGGGCGCGGCAACAACGGCGGTGATCGTTCAGACAATGGTGGCGGAACCCGCGGTCATGATTCTGGACGTGATGCATCAACCGGGGCGGGTGCCGCAGTCGGCGGTGTCATTGGTGGAATGGTTGGCGGCCCTGTAGGTGGTCTCATCGGTGGCGTTGCAGGCAGCGTGATTAGCGGTGCTGGATTTGATGCCGCCTGGAATGCTACTCATGGCAACAACAGCGGCAACAACGGTGGGGGTGGTGCCTTTGGCGGGGATAGCAACAAAAACAGTGTCAATGGTCAGTGTCACTGGTAACTTAGACTAGGCTAGGAAATCCCTGGCCTAAAAAGCTCGGATGACAATAATAATGAATAAATTTCTTAAGGCCTTCGTACTTTTTTTTGTTTGTTTTACTGTCGCTAACCTTCTTCAGAGCGTTAACATTGATGCCTATTCCGTTGTTACATCCTTGTGTTACTCGGCGCTAATTGCTTTAGCGTATTTGTTTTTCACCAGTGGGTGGTGGAAAAGAAACGTACTAAACATCAAGAACGACTAATTGGTGGATATGCAGTATTTTCGACTCTGACATTAAGAAAAATAATATCCGAGCGTCATGATAAAACCATTCATCAGCATATGCAGCAGTATCGGTATTGCCAATCCCTTCGAAACAACACGTGCCGCAATCAAAAGCAGCGACACCAGCGTCAGGATCACGAACGTGCGTATATCCGAGTATTGGGTATGTAGAATGGCAAAGACAGTTGACGTCGTGAGCGCAGAAAGGTAGATGTTTCCTCTGAAGACCTGAAGCAACCCACTGAAAAGACATCCTCTGAACACCATTTCTTCGTAAACAGGAACGATAAAGACTAACAGGAATGTGTTCACCCAAAATAATTCTCCTCTCACCGCTTCTTGTTCGGTCATCCAGCTTTCCGCTTTCCTGATCCCCAGAATATAGGCTCCTAGGTATTGGGTCAGCAGAATTAACAAGGTGAACGCAATCAATAACCTACCGTTTATTTCCCCCATACCCATGTTGTGTGCTTTTCTAAAAAAGACAACATATAACGGTACGATAACTCCGAACTCGAGGAGATACAGAACGGGTAACGCCAGACCTGTTTGCACAAAAGCGGCGTTATCGGTTAACAACCAGGGGTAAAAGGTCAAGCCCACCATGAGCAGAACCATCGCAAAGCAGGCCAGCATGAATGCAAAGCGCGATTTGTTCATTGCTCCGCCTTGTTGGTCAGAGCAATGATGCGATCGGCTGATGCAATGGTGGTTTCTCGGTGGGCAATGATCACCCGCGTAATATTGAGACTCTGGATAGCTTGATTTACCACCGCCTCAGTCTCTTTATCCAGTGCACTGGTTGCCTCATCCATGAACAGGATCCCGGGCTTTTTGTAAATGGCCCTGGCGATGAATAGGCGTTGCTTTTGACCGCCAGACAACCCTTCGCCCAGCTCACCGATCAGTGTTTCATACCCCATTGGCATGCGCATGATGACCTCATGCAGATAACTGGCCTGGGCACATTCATACATCCAGTTTTCATCCACGACGTCCGTAAATCCGCAGATATTTTCCCGGATAGAGCCGGAGAACAGCTTATCGTCCTGCATCACGCAAGCGATCATCTTGTGGTAGTTATTGATCCCCAGTTTCTGTATATCGATGCCATTTACCTGAACCATTCCGTTGTCGGGGGAAAAGAGCCCACACAAGACCTTCATCAGTGTGGTTTTCCCTGCACCGGAAGGCCCCACGATGGCCACGCTTTCTCCTGCCGCAACGACGATGTCCAGTGCGCTGAAAATGGCCGGCGACTGGCTGTCGTAACGATAGCTCAGCGAATGAGTACTCAGCGACATCGGCTGCAGCCGAGCTTCATAGGGGATGTCGGGTTTGCAATTCTCGCGTGGATGCAGGGCTATATCGGCAATACGCTCGTTGTGCAGGCTCATCATACGTAACTGCAGTAAGAAGTTGGTCAATGAGCTCACGCGATCAGAGAACTGGCCCCGGAATGCACCGAACGCCACGAACATGCCGATGGTCATCTGGTTGTCGATCACCAGGTTAGTTCCCATCCACAGGATCACCACCTGATCACAGGCGGCAATCAGGGTGTTGATGCCGCCGAACAACATGTTCATCTTGGTCACCCGGATACCGGTATTAATGCTGTCGATTTCAAGGTTAAGCCAGTGGGCACAGCGCCTTTCTGCCATACCCTGCATCTTCACGGTTGCGATACCGTACAGCGTCTCCATAAAATAGGAGCCCGCCCGGGCGTTTCTCACCAGTGATTCCTCAGACAACTGCCGGTAGTAACTATAGGTCAGCAAACGCAGTAGCACGTACAGGGCGGTGAAAGCCAGAACGATCCAAGTTAGCCATCCTCCGTACAACACCATCATCACCAGCACGCCGATCACCATGATGCTATCCATGATGGCGCCGACGATACTGGCAGTGAAGGTGCTGCGCAACGCATCCAGGGAGCCAAAACGCGACTGTATGTCACCTAATTTACGTCGTTCGAAATACCCCAGCGGCAAGCGCAACAGATGATTGAATAGTCCGGATTGCCACTGGACGTTGATGAGCGTTGTCATAACCAGCGACGACCAGGCGCGAACCATGCTGACTGCCGCACGCAGCAGAATAAAGAATAACAAGCCGATGCAGATGAGGGTCAACAGTCCGCGATCCCCAGCAGGGATCACGTGGTCCATAACCAACTGCGTGCCAATCGGCATCACCAGGTTAATGGTCTCGATCACCATCGACAGGCAAAATATCTTGCCAAGTGTGCCCTTGAGACCATGCACACTGCCCATCAGCGTACTGAGGCTGAATCGGTTACGCTCAGTACGCGCTTTAAATGCGCTGCCTGGCCAGACTTCAAGTGCCACGCCGGTAAAACTTTGAGATAACTCTGCCATACCCACGATTCGACGCCCACGAGCCGGATCGTGTAAGACCGCACGGTTATGCCTGACGCTCACCAGCACCACAAAGTGATTGAACTCCCAGTGTAGTATGCACGGCATTTTCAGGGCGCCAAGCTCGTCGATATCCAGCGACAGGGGGCGCGTGGCCAATCCCAACTGCTCGGCGATGCCGGTTAGTCCGGACAAGGTGGCACCGCGCGCCGACAGATTAAACTGCTGGCGCAGTGCAATCAGATCAACGTTCTTGCCGTAGTGGCCGCAAATCATCGCCAGGCAGGCTAGGCCGCACTCTGAGGCTTCGGTTTGATGAACCAGAGGGACGCGGTGACGTAGTCGCATTTCTAACTGGCTGACCAAGCTTTTAAAGGTACGTTTACTCATTGACTGGCCCCATTGCGCTGTGTTTCATGTCGTAGAACGGCGACAGCATCCATTGATAAATATTCCTTTTTTCCAGAAACAGGGTGCTCTGCGCTTTCATACCGTTTTCCAGGCTCAGACGTTTGCCGTTGTAGGCAATGGTCTGTTTCTCCGGTCTGACAATCACTTTATAGTACGGCACTGCGGCAGTCAGTGCGGCTTTGGGCGCCCCCTGGTAGGTCAGCATTTCCTGCGGTGAAGCCGGGGTTTTGGATATGACGGACACCGTACCGGCGAACTGACCGAATTTCTCCGCCGGAAAGGCGTCATAACGTACGTTGACCTTATCTCCAGTGGCAATGTAGGGGATGGCGTCGTTGGGCACCCAGAGTACCAGGGCATAGTGATCAATGTCATGAGGGAGCACCTGCAATAGGCTGTCGCCGACGTTGACCATCTGTCCGACCGTGACGCTCAGCGAATCTATGCGACCGTCGGCCAGCGCGCGGACGATGATCGTCCCGCTGGCATCGATGTTCTGCAACTCCTTCTGTAGCTCATAGCGTTGCAACTCCATCTGATAAATCCGGTTGTCGAATTCGGCGGCCTGTGTGTGGATCTGGCTTTCCAGTGCGGTGATCTGCAGGGCGTTTTGCTCGTTTTGGCCGGAGAGACCCAGCAGGTTGTTCTGCTGCTGGTAATACAGCGCCACCTGGTTGGTGAGTTGATCCTTGTTGATCAGCCCCCTGGTCTGATAGTGCCGGTAGTTCTCCATGTTCTCCTTCATGATGCGTATCCCTTCCTGGGCCCGCTGAAGGATGTCAGTAGAGTGGGCGAACGCGGTGGTATACTGTGCCTTCTGTTTTTCTAACATCGCGACAGTGGCCTGTTTGTTGCTTTCCAGTCGGCTGATGATCTGCGCAATGCGCGCCAGTTGGCCATCAATGTTCCGGCGCTGGTTGTCGCTGACCACGCCGCTGCGGGTACTTTTGCTTACGTCGATCTGGTAAATGGGATCACCAGCTTTGAGCGCTTGCCCTTCCGTGACAAATTGTTTGACCACCACACCCTGAACTGTGGAATAAACATTGGCAGCGCGCGGATAGGTACTGATCTCTCCGGTCACGTTGGCCCGTCGGGTATAGGTGCCAGCGATAATGAAGGTGAGAAACGCGACGAGAAAAAATAGGCATAACCCCGCAGTGAGCCAAAAAGGCATACCGGGGAGGAGAAGCGCCCGACCGCGCCATTTCATTTTCTGATTATCAATCGCTTCTTGGCGAAACACGGTTTTTCTTCCTTAAAAGAGGGGGGGGGAAGAGTCTTGCCTATTATGTCGATAAAAATTTGCTATGCATTCGTCTTGCTGCGAGCCAGCATCCGATACATCGTTGGGCGTGATACCGAAAATAACTCTGCCAGATCGCTGATCGAATATTGTCCTACCTCATGCATTTGGCGCAGCTCTTTTTGTTGTTTATCAGACAGTTTTGGGTGTTTCCTCGCCTTTCATCCCTTTCATTTCACAGAAGCTTGGAGCGCATCCCTGGCTCCGGAAATAATTTTAATATCACTTATGCTTAACTCTTCCATTAAAAATCCCTTTCATTTAAATAGAAGGAAAGGAATAATAGATATAGGCATAATGGATGTAACCAGCGTTTTAATTAAACTATGGATATCGCCCCGAAAAAACGAGGGGTAAAAAAATGTCATAGTTTCATGCTTCCATCTTAAGATTAATCTACTATATAATTAATAATCTGAAGAACGTACTTAAAGGATTTCTTATGGTCTTTTAATGTTACTTTCCACTCGAACTAAACCTCATCATAGATTACTAATGGTAATTATTATCATTACAAAACTTAGTCAAGGTCAAGACCTTTTTGTTCTGGTAGGGGGAGTGATCTTACCCACGAACAATGGACACACGACTAAGAGAGGGTCTAGTTTTCAAATTGTGTTGGGCTGAGTCCGCCACAGGCACTGTGGCGACACCAGCGATTGTAATCGCACTCGATATAATTAAACACCACCGTTCGCATTATTTCTTGGTTGGTAAAGCGTTCGCCACGGATACATTCCACCTTCGGCGAGTGTAAGAAGCTTTCCGCACAGGCATTGTCGTAACAACGGCCTTTGGTGCTCATACTGTTACGCAGGTTATGGCGTTTCAGTAAGGCCTGGTAATCCGCTGAACAGTACTGGCCACCTCTGTCAGTATGAACAATGACATTTTCCGGGCGCTTACGCCCCCACAACGTCATCTGCAATGCATTGCAGGCATCGACTAGCTGATGACGGCCTGCGACCACAGTTCAATGACCACTGCAAGGTAAAGCCAGCCTTCATCAGTGCGAAGGTATGTGATGTCACCCGTTCGGTCCACTGGTGTTAAAGTCCTGCTTCAGCAGGTTTTCAGACACTGGCAGGCCATGTTCACTGTAACTGACCGGGCGGAACTGGCGCGAGGACTTTGAGCGCAGTCCCTGACGACGCAAGCTGGCGGCAATGGTTTTGACGTTGTACGTCGGAAGCTCATCAGCAAGACGCAGCGAGCCATACTGCTGTTTTGCGTCACTGAATGCCTTTCGGACAGCATTATTGCAGACAAATGGAATTGCTGACGTGGGGCTATCTGATACCGACGCAGGCGCCAGGTATACCAGCCACTGCGTGCAACACAGAGCACCCGGCTCATGGCTTTGATGCTGAACTCAGCCTGATTTTTTTCGATAAAGACATACTTCATTTCAGGCGCTTCGCGAAGTATGCCGCGGCCTTATGGATAATGGCCAACGCTTCATCCTTTTCAGCTAGTTTGAGAGTTTTTTGGCGAAATTCGGGCGTGTACTGCTTGCGGTATTTAGATGTGAAGACAAAAAAAGTGTTGGCATTCCATTGATGAGAATGATATTCTTTTAACAAATGAGGCTTTTTAGTTTGCTAGGTCATCCTTAAAAAAATGGATCCATTCTGCATTACTTTTCAGCTGCTTATCTCATGACATAATAATTTTAAAAATAAAGCAGACAGAAATTATATCCATCGAGTTCCAGAGGTGATCCTTGTTTCGCAAAGAAGTAACTGATAGACATAAGATGAAATAGCAGGGAAGAGCCATTTACTTCCCTAGATTCCTCCTTAGTCGATTATGTTCATATGTGTTGTCTTCCTCGCGGCTTTTCTGGCTTCAGTCATTTGCGTTTCTTTATGTCACTGCCGGAGGAAAGTGCATGATAAGGGAGTTGGCGAGGGGCTTTCTAGAGGGTGGAAACAGCGCGGTTTTATTATAAAATAACTCTATCGTAAGCTTGCAATCCTATTTATGGATGAGGCGCTAAACGTCATGGAAAATGAGATTGAATGATTGGTTAAACAGGAAGTTAGAAAGTTTAACATTACCAGAGCAATTATTTTATTGTAATGTGGAATGAGAAATAAAATGAAGAAAAGTAACTATATAGAAAGAGGTGATTCTGTTAATGGTTTTTTTTCGATGTTTTTACTGTGGTTTTTTTTAACATTCATCCCGTTATTTATGGCGAGCGGTGAACTTCTGCTTAAAAAAGGACTGCTGTTTCCTTTATTGTATGTCGTTGAGTTTTCCGCCATATTTATGTTTTATATTTTATATTTTAGGAAAAGACACGGAATGGGGAAAGGGAAGTTTTGCGTGTCGCATTATTTAACTTTCCTCCTCTCCATTCTCGTTGTTCAGTTCATTCTCCCGCATTTCCTTGGCCTCGATAAAGTAGATGGATGGACTGCGGCGCAGATATCTCTACCAGGCTGGGTGCTGATTTTTAATTCATTTTTGCTTGTCTTTATTGTTCCTGTTTACGAAGAGATTGTATTTAGAGGTTGTCTTTTTAATGCTTTGATGCACTGGTTCAATGATAATATTATTTGGGCTGCAATTGTTTTATCGATAATATTTTCTCTTGCCCATACTCAATATGCAGGCTGGCGAGCTTTTTTTTCATTATTTATTATATCCATGGTTTTAACAGCCGCAAGGGTGAAGTCGAAAGGTATCTACCTTCCTATTGCGTTACATGCAACAATGAATGGGGTTGTTATCTTAGCTAATTACTTTATGATATTTAAATAGTTGTTGGCTTTTTTTTAGTTTTTGAATTTGAAATTTAGATGGGGTTTTAATGATTGATATATATTTCATTCCGGCTATTTTTAGTGTGTTAGGCTTTTTGTCTTTAAAGCCTTTCATAGCAAGGTTTGGCTTGGCTTTTAGGTTTTTAATATCATTTTTTGTTTCTTGCTTGGCTATTTTTGTTTATTTTATTGCGCATTCTAATTTGAATGATTTTTCAATACCTCCACTTGGTAAAAGCTATTTTCTTGCACCAATTTCGCTTTGTTTGCTAAATATGGTCGCTTTGTGGGTGTTCATGAAACTGAAAAAGGAGTAGCTACAATGAAAGTATTAAGTTTAAATGAGATTGAAATGGTTTACGGTGCTTCTGGTCCAAGCATTGATCCTGGTAATGCACAAATAATTAAAGATGTCGCTATCGATGCGGGTATTGGAGCTGCGTTTACCCCTGGTGCACCTTGGATTGGCGGAGGACTAGGGGCCGCAGGCAGTGTAATTCATGGTGCAATTAATAATGGACCCGTTGGCGTCGAAATGCCCAAAATTCCTTTAGGGCCAACCTGGAATGGCTCATCTCGACCACCCAAGCCTCCTATTTGTATGAGTAAGTGGGGTCAATACGAAACCTTCTGCAACGGGCTGTAAGCCCCAATAAGTTATAATAATAATGTCCCAAGGTGAGATTATGTCTCACCTTGACGCTTAGCGGCAATGCCCTACCCGAAACGCCATCCTGACGCGCCAACCCCAACGCTGCCAAGGCACAGAACGCCAGATGGCTAAGCGCTGAGGTGGTATTTCCCGTGGATACGGTTTCAGTCTTGTCTAACAATACCTATCCTGCCTGTCGTGACGAGGAATTAATGGCGAATTTGTGCCAGGTCGTCAGCCGTCAGGCCGGTCATTCTCATCACCGACTCGCGATCGAGGCCATTTGCCAGCATCGTGCGGGCCACTTCGAGTTTGCCTTCGAGTTTGCCTTCGAGTTTGCCTTCATGCCGCCCTTTCTCAATACCGCGCTGTTCACCCAGCTGGATACCTTTTTCGATACCCTTCTCGATGCCTTTTTGTTCAAGCTGTTGTGCAATTGTCATCAGTTCATCCTCATGTTGCGGCACCCGCAATGCCAGTTCGCGAACAAATGCTTGTGCATCCGCCGATTCACCGGCCTGGATAATATAGTGTATCAGCGAAATGACCTGTGGCGAAGACAGATAGCCCGCCAGCAGAATGGCGGACAGTCTGTCCGTCAGTTCAGCCAGGTCGCGCTGCCGAATATGTTTCTGCAGCAGGGTCAGGGCGGCCATGCTGCGGTGGTTCATGATGTCTTCGTCGGGGATGACCGTCACATCAACCAGAGGAAAATCGCCGCCATACAGTTTCCCCGCCAGCGTGGGGTCATCAAACTCCTGCAGCCAGTTGGTGGAGTACGGATACGGGCTGCGTTTGCCGGTATAGAACAGGACGGGTATGACCAACGGCAGCTTTTTGTGACCCGCCTCAAGATGACGCTGCATGGCGGCCACTGCGTATCTGAGCAGCCTGAAAGCCATGTGTTTATCCGGTGTAGATTGGTGCTCGATCAGCACCATCACGTAACCGTCAGCGCCAGTAGTGGTTTTCAGGCTGTAGAGCACATCACTGAAATACT
>NZ_JBKABN010000051.1:0-12754 GCF_046269175.1 Serratia sp. J2 | reverse complement strand
AGCCTCCTCTCCCTGTGGGATAGGAGACCGAACGTGCCACCGTTTTACTCCAGTAATCTGCCCGCAGCGTCACATCAATTAGCAAGAGAATTTAACGAGCTACAGGTTAAACTCTGTACCTAATTGCCACTCTGTACTGCTCCCTCTCCCTGTGGGAGAGGGTTGGGGTGAGGGGAGCCATTATATCTCGCGTCCCTTCAGTAGCTTCCTGACCCACATGCGGTTTGGGTTTAACGCTGCCAACATCTCGCTATCCCCCGGTAAGGGTTCGCCAAACAGCTGAGCCGCTAAAATCTCCGCGGCCAACGGCGCCGAGCACAGGCCGCGTGAGCCCAAGGCTCCGATCATAAACAACCCCGGATACATTGGCGCATCGGCAATTGTTTCACCGCGCTGGCGTTGCAGCTGTAAATCGCCATACAGCGCCAGAGTGGCTTGATAGTCCGGCACGGCACCGACCATCGGCATATGGTCTCGCGTAGCGCTGCGTACGCCACAGCGTGCCTGCTGACCACTGATATCCACCTCTTGCGTCCAGTTCTGTTCTGGCAGACAGCGCAGCAGGCGATCGCGGTTCTCTTCTTGCTCTGCCTGGCTATATTCAGTGTTTGATTCACCGCGCAGGTAGCTGGCACCAATACAGTGCTGCTGATTGCCAGGATTCACCGGCGTCAGATAACCGTCGTAACACAGTACCTGCTTTAACTCACTTAAGATTGGCGTAGTGGGAATATGTGAAACCTGGCCGCGCACCGCATATGCAGGTAGTGCGGCGCTAGGTGACAGAGTGGTGAGTTGGTGCCCGTTAGCCAGGATCACCGTCGCATGTTGGTGAGTTTCACCCTCAGCAAAATGCAACTGCCAACCCTCATCATTGCGGTTCAGATCGGAAAGCGTATGCAGATAGTGGCAAACCAATCCCTGCCGTTCGGCCAGGGCAATCGCGGCACGCGTCAGGTCAGCAGGGCACAGCCATCCCCCGAGCGAATAGTGAATGCCACTAAACCCCGTATCGATCCCACACAGGGCGCTAAGCGTAGCGCGATCGGCCTGTTGTGCCAGAGTATGCGGCCAGGCAACGGCCAGGATCTTGGCGATCTTCCCCGCGCTTTTCTCGTCATAGGCCAATTGGCTGACGCCACACCACTGGTGATCGAACTCAACCTGCTGTTGCAGCAGGGCGTCATACTGGCGGCGGGCAAAGGGGAAGGCGGCGGAGAAGAAGTTTTCCAACGCATCGCCCCGGCCATTCAGCAATGGGTACAGCGCCCCCTGGCGATTGCCGGATGCTCCCTCTGCAGGCTGTGCATCGGCGCAATACAAGCTAACCCTGGCCCCACGGCGCAATAAGGCCAATGCGGTGAGCGCACTGGCTACGCCGCCGCCAATAATGGCGACATCGTCGGTATTCTCCGCTGCCGGGCGAAGGAACCACGGGCTTGGATTGACGCTTGCCGGGGTGTCGGTGGGGAGCTGGCCGGTGAGCATCTCGCGTTTCTGGCCAAAGCCTTTGCATTTGCTGACCTCAAACCCGGCCTGCTGCAATCCACGGCGGACAAACCCTGCGGCAGTGAAGGTGGCAAAGCTGCCGCCTGGGCGGGCAAAACGCGCCATGGTGGCAAACAGCGGTTCGCTCCACATATCGGGGTTTTTGGACGGCGCAAAGCCATCCAGGAACCAGGCGTCAATTTGATCGTTCATGCTGGCGTCAAAGTGTGGCAACAGGGTATTGACGTCACCGAACCATAAATCGAGCGTGATCTGCCCTTCGGCAAGCAGCAGGCGGTGGCACCCTGGCAGCGGCAAAGGCCACTGGGCGCGAAGTTCATCGGCAAAGGGGGCCAGTTCTGGCCATTGGGCATGGGCTGCCGCCAGATCGTCCAACTGCAACGGGTATTTCTCAAAGCTGATAAAATGCAGGCGCCGCAAACTTGCTGCGGGTGTCTCCTGCCGAAAATGGGCAAAGGCCTGCCACAGGGTGAGAAAATTCAGGCCGGTACCGAAGCCGGTTTCTGCCACAATAAACAGTGAGCGTGGGTGATCGCTGAAGCGTTGTGGCAACCGGTTGCCCCCCAGAAAGACGTAGCGGGTTTCCTCTAGCCCATCCTGGTTGGAAAAATAGACGTCATCAAACTGTTTCGAAACAGGTGTACCTTGTTCATTCCAGCTTAACGCTGCGGTTTGGATGGGGGCATTGCTCACGGTAGGTTGCTCGTAATTCAAGGGATAAAGCGATTTTAACGGGGGTAGCCCCGAGGTGCAAACTGGGTAAAGATAATGCAAAATTATTCTGATCGGACTTGTTCGGCGTACATCTGTACGCTAAAGTGCGATGCAAAATCCCGAATGTAAATTGTGGAAGAGGTACTTGAATGAAACGTGCAGTGATTACTGGCCTGGGAATCGTCTCCAGCATTGGTAACAACCAGCAGGAGGTCCTGGCAAGTCTGCAGGAAGGCCGCTCTGGGATCACCTTCTCTCAGGAGCTGAAAGATTCCGGCATGCGTAGTCACGTATGGGGTGATGTTAAACTCGACACTACCGGTCTGATTGACCGTAAAGTGATGCGCTTTATGAGCGACGCGTCGGTTTACGCCTATCTCTCCATGGAACAAGCGATTCAAGATTCCGGCCTGGCAGCCGATCAGGTTTCCAACGATCGCACCGGTCTGGTGGTCGGTTCCGGTGGTGGTTCTCCACGTAACCAGGTTGCGGGTTCTGACGGTATGCGCGCCAAAGGCCTGCGTGGCGTTGGCCCATACATGGTGACCAAGGCGATGGCATCAGGCGTTTCTGCCTGCCTGGCTACGCCATTCAAAATTCGCGGCGTGAACTACTCCATCAGCTCTGCCTGCGCAACTTCAGCACACTGTATCGGCCACGCCGTTGAGCTGATCCAACTGGGTAAACAAGACGTCGTCTTTGCTGGCGGTGGTGAAGAGCTGTGCTGGGAAATGGCCTGCGAATTCGACGCCATGGGCGCGCTGTCTACCAGCTATAACGACACGCCAGAAAAAGCTTCCCGTACCTATGATGCAGCGCGTGACGGTTTCGTTATCGCAGGCGGCGGCGGCATGGTCGTGGTTGAGGAGTTGGAGCATGCTCTGGCTCGCGGCGCACATATCTATGCGGAAATCATCGGTTACGGTGCCACTTCAGACGGTGCCGACATGGTGGCTCCATCGGGTGAAGGCGCGGTGCGTTGCATGAAGATGGCAATGCAGGGCGTAGACACCCCAATCGACTACATGAACGTACACGGCACCTCCACGCCGGTTGGCGACGTGAAAGAACTGGGCGCGATCCGTGAAGTCTTTGGCGATAACACCCCGGCTATCTCTTCAACCAAAGCCATGACTGGCCACTCATTGGGTGCGGCGGGCGTGCAGGAAGCGATTTATAGCCTGCTGATGGTCGAGCACGGCTTCATTGCGCCAAGCATCAACATCGATAACCTCGATGAGAAGGCGGCTGGCATGAACATCGTGACCGAGCCAACCAAGCGTGAGCTGACCACGGTCATGTCCAACAGCTTCGGTTTCGGCGGCACCAACGCCACGCTGGTAATGCGTAAACTGCAGAAGTAAGCGTAGGGCGTCATATTATCAATCGGGTACGTTAAAGACGTACCCGATTTTTTTGTTTTCTAGACGATGGAATGCTTCAGTTCGACATTCTGCTTTCGTTCAATAAAGCGTCAGCTGAAGAAATAGAAACGTGCCACAATCAGCCCCGTTAAAAGGGTTAGCGCAATGATGCTGCGCTTTAAGTTTTCCAAGGTTATTCTCCTCATTATCTATTTGCAGTATAGGCACTTTATTCAGGTCGTTAATGGGATAAAAATGATATTTAATCGACGTTGATAGAGTGAAAATACGCCTTGAAATGTCAGTGTGAGTCAGTATTTTTATATTTTTGTAAAATCAATAATAGGTGTCAGGGCTGGGTCATTAATGGCGTTGCTTGTGGGACAGGTCCGTGTGTAATTCTAAATAACGCTTAAACAAAACTCCTGAAAGTACGACTCTCTAGCATATTATTTATCAAAAATAAAACAGCCATTATTAAATTAAACGAGGCTGCGTTTTTCGTTTAACTTAAAAAATACTGTGATAATAATGTTTTTATTATGTTAATTTTTTGCTTTTCATATAAATGACGTATAAACAACATTTCCGTTTTTTATCTCTATCAGATAAAACCCGGCATAATGCCCACGCTTTATCTAGCTTTACGATCTCGTTATGGCGAGGCTCCTATACGAACACAAGTTACCGCTCTAATGGCATCGAGAGAGGCCACCAAGGGTAAAACAAGCATTAGCCGAATCAAGGCATTGCTAAGGTAACTTCCCTCTGGGGATACGTTGTATAGTGCTAAACCCAAGACGTGGGGATCGGCTTTCGCTGTCCTGTCTTGTCGCCTCTATGAGACTCCATCTTTCAATCGGGAGTATCTAGAATGTCACATGTTGTATTGCAAGACCTTTACCAAAATGCCAACTTTGAAGACGACGCCATCGCGCGTTATATGAACAAAAAAGTCTTTGTTCTGCATCAAGATCTTTACGTTGGCGAAGCCAGGAAAATATTCGTTAATCAACTTTCCAACGACGATATTCCCGCACAAATCTTTATTGAAGATGGCACTAAACTGGTGGGTGTACTTTCTGTTAAACGCTTATTGCAGGAAGAACATAATGGCGAGCGTATCAAGGATATGATGGAAACCACCTTCTTCCATGTAAAACCCACGGACGAACGTGAACATATCGCTAAACTGGTGGACAATAATAATTTAGATATTGTGGCGGTGGTCGATAATGGCCGCTTGGTTGGCTGCTTAACGGAGCGCGAAATAGCGCAGATTATTGAGGATGAAAACACCGAGGATGCCCATATGCAAGGGGCAAGCCTGCCGTTGGATAAGCCTTACCTTGAAATGACCTCCTTCGAGCTGTGGAAAAAACGTAGCGTGTGGCTGCTGTTGCTGTTCGTCGCTGAAGCTTATACCAGTACGGTTATTCAGCATTTTGAAGAGTCATTGGAAGCGGCGATTGCCCTGGCCTTCTTTATCCCACTATTGGTGGGTACAGGTGGTAACAGCGGTACGCAAATCACCTCTACCATTGTGCGGGCCATGGCCTTGGGAGAGGTCCGCATGCGCGATGTGGGGCGCGTGCTACGCAAGGAAATGACGACCTCGGTGATGATCGCGTTAACGTTGGCCTGTGCTGGCGCGTTCCGTGGTTGGATGATGGGGATCGGCTATGAGATTACGCTCATCGTGAGCTTGACCCTGGTTTGTATTACGCTGTGGGCCGCGATTGTCTCTTCCGTGATCCCAATGGCACTGAAACGCTTCGGTGTGGATCCTGCCGTAGTCTCCGCCCCGTTTATCACCACGCTGATAGACGGCACCGGCTTGATTATCTACTTCAAAATAGCCCAGTGGACCTTGGGGCTAAATTAATACGTAAACCGGCGAAAGCCGGTTTTTTGCTATGATTAGCGGGATTTTTAAGATGTGTAGTTGACTGAAATCAAAGCATTTCCAGTTTACAGGATCGTTCCGAGGCGGCTTTGTCAGCGGGTGTAAATTCCGTACCTGAAAGGGTTTTCTGCCGATATACTCAGCGCAGTTTCTTCATCTGGAATTTTTGCATGTCGGCTTTGGCGTCCATTTCATTATCCATGCATCGGTTGCGCTTCGCCAAGAAGCGGGCCGCAGCATGGCTATTGGCCGTCTGCTGGCTACTGCTCAACAGCCAACTGGCGATTGCCAGCCATCACTGTGACCTGCAACTCACCACCGTTGCGCCAGCCGCGCAGCATACGATGCATATGCAGGCCGCCGATCCGCTAGCAAATGAGATGATGCAGGCCGAAGGGCCGCTGTGTGAAAAGCACTGCGTTCCAGATTCGGCACAGCAGGACCACGGTAATCTTGCCCTGGCGGCAGTAATACCTGCCAGCAGCGAGCTGTTGGTTGCCGCTCCTCAGCCCCAGGGACAGTTCTTACGCCTCGATTGGCAAACCCCTCCGATAGCAGGCCCACCGGCAGAGATCGTCTTCTGCCGCTTCCGTGAATAGCTAAACCAACCGCTTTGCCGTCCAGCACGGCGACCTGAGTTGTTTTTGTCTATTTTATGGAGCTATCGTTATGCGTAATCTGATCACTGCCGTTTTCATCTCTCTGATGTTCTCTTCATTTGTCTCCGCCGCGGAGATGCAACATCACCAACATGCCAGCCAAGACGCCGCCGTCTATCACTCTAAAGGGACCGTTAAGGCCTGGGGTGAGCAGAAAGTGTCGCTCGCCCATCCTGCCATCCCTGCCTTGAATTGGCCGCCGATGACCATGAATTTCCTTCAGCCTCAGCCGCCGTTGCCTGCCTTGGCTGCCGGGACTGCGGTGGAGTTCAGCTTCCGTCAGGTTGGCGGCGGCTATCAGCTGACCGCCATCAGCGCCAGCCAAGACTAACGGGGGCACCATGTCCAGACTACTTTCTCACCCATTGCGGGTGGGCTGGCTGCTGCTCGCCTGTTGGACGGCGAGTGCACAGGCAACCGGCGTGACGTTGGAGCAATCGTTGGCGGCGGCTGAGCGCTATTCCGCCGAGCTTTCGGCCAATCAACATCAGGTGAACGCGCTGCAAAACATGGCGGATTCGGCGATGGAATTGCCCGATCCCAAGCTGAAATTCGGCATTGAAAACGTGCCGGTACAAGGCGGTAACGCCCGGCGTTTGACTCGTGAGGGGATGACCATGGAGCGGGTTGGCATCATGCAGGATTATGTCAGCAGCACCAAACGCCAACGTAAGGCGGATACCCTACGGGCCGAGGCCAATAAAACCGAAGCCAGCAGTGCGACGATCCGCGCCCGCTTGCAGCAGCAGACGGCACAAGCCTGGTTGGAGTTGGCGTTGAGCCAGCAGACGCTGAAGGATGCTACGGCCTTGCTCAAGGAGAGTGAGCGTCAGATCGCCGCGCAACATGCCGGAGTAGCCAGTGGCAGTTCGCCCGCCGCTAACGTTATCGATGCTCGTTTGACGCTGTTGGCGATGCAGGATCGGCTTAGTGAGGCGCAGCGTGATGTCACCATCGCCCAGGCGCGATTGACCCAGTTGACCGGGCAGCAGGTGGAGGGGATCGGTGGCCCGTTGCCACGCTTCGAGCGCCTGCCCGCCGAGAGCAACCTGTTACGGCAGGCGATTAAACAGCATCCAGAGGTGGTGCAGGCCAGCCGTGAGGCCGATGTGGCCAAGGCGCGATCGGCGCAGTCTGAGGTGGCCGCCATTCCGGATGTGGGCATAGAGGTGTCGTATGGCAAACGGGCCGATGGCTATGAGGATATGGCAGGTGTGATGTTTACCGTCGATCTGCCCCTGTTCCGCTCCCAACGTCAGGATAAGGACTATGCCGCTGACGTTTCCCGTTCGATGGAGGCCAACGACCAACTGACGTTATTGATCCGCGATCATCAGGCCCAGCTAGATACCCTGCTGGCGCAGTATCAGGCCGCGCAGGCGCAATGGCAGCGTCAGCAACAGCAGGCGATCCCGCTGCAGCAACAGCGTGTGGCACTGCAACTGGCGCAATACCGCAGTGGCAAAAGCGATCTCTCCTCGGTGTTGGAGGCGCGCCGGGCCTTGCTCGACAGCCGCCTTAGCGCCGGTAAGGCCGCGCGTGAATTGGCTCAGCTGTGGGCCGCCATCCGTTATCTCACCGTGCAGGAGGCAAAGTCATGAAAATGCGTTTTAGCCTGACGCTGTTAGCCGCCCTATTGGGCGGTGCTATGGGCGGCTATTGGCTTGCCGGGGAAAAAACCGCGGCGCAACCCGCCAGCGGCGGTGCCGAACGGCAGGTGCTGTATTGGTACGATCCGATGGTGCCAGGCCAGCGTTTTGATAAGCCGGGCAAATCGCCGTTTATGGATATGGAACTGGTGCCACGCTATGCCGATGAGCAGCAGGATGATGGGGGTGTCACTATCAGCGCCCGGCAGCAGCAGAATCTGGGCGTCCGTACAACGGCAGCACAACTGCGTGAATTGAATTTGCAGCTTGGTGCCTATGGCAGCGTTGCAACCGATGAACGCGGCGTGCAGGTCATTGCCGCCCGGGCCAATGGGCTGATAGATAAACTCTATGTGCGTGCCAGCCAGCAGCAGGTAAAGAAAGGGCAAGCGTTAGCACAGCTATGGATCCCGGATTGGAGTGCTGCACAGCAGGAATACCTGGCGATCCGCAAACTGGGCGATAGCGCACTGACCTCTGCCGCCCGCCAGCGTCTGGCATTGCAGTTTATGCCTGAAGCCATCATTCGCCAGGTTGAACGCAGTGGCCAACCCCAGACCCGCATTACCATTACCGCTCCGGAGAGTGGGTTTATCAACAAGCTGGACGCACGGGAAGGGATGCAGGTCACCGCGACGCAGGGCCTGTTTGAGCTGGCCAGTCTCGATCCGGTGTGGATGGTGATTGATTACCCGCAGGCGCAGGCCGGGCTGTTACAGGTTGGCGATGCAGTGGCAGCCAGCTCCGCCAGTTGGCCGGGTGAACGCTTTACCGGGGAGGTTAGCGAGCTGCTGCCTAACGTCGATCCGCTTACCCGTACCTTTAAAGCACGTATCGTGCTGAAAAATCCCCAACAGCGCCTGAAACCGGGCATGTATTTGCAGGTGCAACTGGCGCAAAACGCCGGGGCCAAGCCAGTGCTGGCTATCCCGCAGGAGGCCCTGATCGGCAGTGGCGATCGCAACCGGGTGCTGGTGGCGGAAGGGAACGGCCACTTTGCTCCGGTTGACGTGGTCGCCGGCCTGGCACAGGACGGTTGGGTAGAAATCAAACAGGGTCTGCAAGCCGGGCAACAGGTGGTCACCTCAGGCCAGTTCCTGATTGATTCCGAAGCCAGCATGCGCAGCGCCTTGCCACAGATGGCCGCGCAGGAGGGGGAAAAACAGTATCAGACGCTGGGCGTGGTAGAGGCGGTGGATAATGATACCGTCACGCTGTCGCACGATCCGGTCGCAGAGTTGCAATGGCCCGCGATGACCATGGATTTCACCCTGCCTGCGGGTGGCTTACCCGCCGGGATTGGCATCGGCAGCAAGGTGATGTTCCACTTTAGCGTGGATGAAAATGGCTCGCACATTAGCCAGATCATGCAGCAAGGAGGCCATCAATGATCGCCTCCGTGATCCGCTGGTCGATACGCAATCGCCTGTTGGTATTACTGGCTTCGATACTGCTGGCCGGGTGGGGCGTATGGGCGTTGCAGAAGGCACCGCTGGATGCGCTGCCCGATCTGTCTGACGTGCAGGTGATCGTCCGGGCGACCTATCCGGGCAAAGCGCCGCAGGTGATCGAAGATCAGGTGACCTACCCGCTGACCACTACCATGCTGACGGTGCCTGGAGCCAGCACGGTGCGGGGCTTCTCGATGTTCGGCGACGCCTACGTCTACATTCTGTTTGAAGACGGTACCGATCCTTACTGGGCGCGTTCGCGGGTGTTGGAGTCACTCAGCCAGGTGCAGTCCTCGTTGCCGCCGCAGGTCAAAGTGGCGCTGGGGCCGGATGCTACCGGTGTTGGCTGGGTTTATGAGTATGCGCTGGTCGATCGTACTGGTAAACACAGCCTGGCAGATCTGCGTGCCTTGCAGGACTGGACGCTCAAGTTCGAACTGAAAACCGTGCCTAACGTCGCGGAGGTGGCCAGCGTTGGCGGCATGGTGCGGCAATATCAGGTGATATTAAATCCGCAAAGTATGCGGGCGCTGAATATTACCCATCAGCAGGTGGTGAGCGCCATTCAGGATGCCAACCAGGAAGGCGGCGGTGCGCTGCTGGAGATGGGGGAGGCTGAGTATATGGTACGCACCTCCGGCTACCTGAAAAAACTCGCCGACTTTAATAACGTGGTGATCACCGCCCGCGACGGTGTGCCGATCCTGTTGTCACAAGTGGCAGAATTACGTGAGGGGCCGGAAATCCGCCGTGGCGTGGCAGAACTCAACGGTGAAGGTGAAGTGGCGGGCGGTATTGTGGTGATGCGCTATGGTAAGAATGCGCTGGAAACCATTAATGCGCTGAAGGCCAAGCTGCAACAGCTTCAGCACACCCTGCCGCCGGGCGTGGAGATCGTGCCGGTTTATGATCGATCGCAACTGATCGAAAACGCGATCGATACGCTGTCATTCAAGCTGTTGGAAGAGTTCCTGGTGGTCGCGGTGGTGTGCGCTTTATTCCTGTCCCACTTCCGTTCGGCACTGGTGGCGATGGTGACTCTGCCGCTGGGGATCCTGGGTGCCTTTGTGGTGATGCATTACCAGGGCGTTAATGCCAACATCATGTCGCTGGGGGGGATCGCCATTGCCATCGGCGCGATGGTGGATGCGGCGATTGTGATGATCGAAAATATGCACAAAGTGCTGGAGCAGTGGCGGCAACGCCATCCCGGCCAGCAACCCACCTCAAAAGATTACTGGCACATCTCAGAGCAGGCGGCGGTGGAGGTTGGCCCGGCGCTGTTCTGTAGTCTGTTGATCATCACCCTGTCGTTTATCCCGGTGTTTTCGCTACAGGCGCAGGAAGGGCGGATGTTTGCGCCATTGGCGTTCACCAAAACCTATGCAATGGCGGTATCCGCCGGATTGGGCATCACGCTGGTACCGGTGCTGATGGGCTATTTTATCCGGGGCCGCATTCCGGACGAACATGCCAATCCGATCAATCGCGCCTTGATCCGCATGTATCAGCCGTTGCTGGCGGCGGTGCTGGCACGGCCTAAAACCACCCTGGGGATTTCCGCTCTGCTGTTGGTGCTGACCTTATTCCCACTCAGCCGCCTGGGCAGCGAGTTTATGCCACCATTGGACGAAGGGGATCTGCTGTATATGCCTTCGACCCTGCCGGGGATATCGGCCCGTGAGGTGGCACGGCTGCTGCAATTGACCGACAGGTTGATCAAAACCGTGCCGGAAGTGGACACGGTCTTTGGCAAGGCCGGGCGGGCGGAGACGGCAACCGATCCGGCTCCACTAACCATGTTGGAAACCACCATTCGTTTTAAGCCCCGCGACCAGTGGCGGCCCGGTATGACGATGGACAAGCTGGTGGCTGAACTGGACAGCGTGGTCAAGGTGCCCGGCATTGCCAACGTCTGGGTGCCGCCGATCCGTAACCGTCTGGATATGCTGGCGACCGGCATCAAAAGCCCGGTAGGCATCAAGGTCAACGGCAGCAATATTGCCGATATTGAGCAGGCGGCCAGCCAGATTGAGCAGGTGGTGAAGCAGGTTCCAGGTGTGACTTCCGCGCTGGCGGAACGCCTGGCTGGAGGGCGCTATGTGGATATCGATATCGATCGCCAGCGTGCGGCGCGTTACGGCGTTTCGGTGAAAGAGCTGCAATCGGTGGTTGCTACGCTGGTGGGTGGGGAAAACATCGCTGAAACCATTGAAGGGCGTGCCCGTTATCCGATCAACGTCCGTTACCCAAGGGAGATCCGTGATTCGCTGCAAAAGCTGCGTGAATTGCCGGTGGTGACGGCGACCGGTGGGCAAGTACCTTTGGCAGAACTGGCGGATATTCGCATCACCGAGGGGCCACCAATGCTGAAAAGCGAGAATGCCCGGCTTTCCGATTGGATCTATGTCGATCTGCGCGGGCGCGATTTGAAATCGGCGGTGGAAGAGATGCAGCAGGTGGTGGCACAGCAGGTGAAGCTGCCAGCCGGGGTTTCCCTCAGTTGGTCCGGGCAGTTTGAGTATCTGGAACGCGCCAGCGCTCAGTTGAAGATTGTGTTGCCGGTAACGCTGGCGATCATCTTTGTGCTGCTGTTTGTCACCTTCAACAGCGTGAGCGACGCGCTGCTGATCATGGCGACGCTGCCGTTTGCGCTGATAGGTGGGGTCTGGCTGCTGTATCTGCTCGATTACAACCTGTCGGTGGCGGGGGCGGTGGGCTTTATTGCCCTTGCCGGGGTGGCGGCGGAGTTTGGTGTGATTATGGTGCTGTACCTTAATCAGGCGCTGGCGAAACATCGTCAACCGGGCCAGCCGTTGAGTCATCAGCAACTAATGGCGGCGATTAGCGAAGGGGCGGTGTTGCGCGTCAGGCCGAAGGTAATGACGGTGGCGACCATTATGGCCGGTTTACTGCCGATTATGTGGGGCGGTGGTGCTGGCTCAGAGGTGATGCAGCGGATTGCCGCACCGATGATTGGCGGTATGGTGAGTGCGCCATTGCTATCGATGCTGGTGATCCCGGCGGTGTATTCGCTGCTGCACCGTAAGGATGAAAAACCTGGTGAAAAAGTGGAGTAATCGACCCCTCACCCCAACCCTCTCCCACAGGGAGAGGGAGCTGACACGGTGTTGTGGCAAGGTGCCGTGATCAATCTGCTAGCAGGGTAAAGGCAGTTGATCTAGTGCCATGGTCGGGTAAGTTTCTGTGACGAATAGCGAACTCGAACGGTCCCCTCCCACAGGGAGAGGGAGCTGGCACGGTGTTGTGGCAAGGTGCCGTGACCAATCTGCTAGCAGGGTAAAAGGCAGTTGATTAGTGCCATGGTCAGGTAAGTTTCTGTAACGAATAGCGAACTCGAACGGTCCACTTTCCTTGTGAGAGGGAGCTGGCAAGGTGCCGTGATCAATCTGCTAGCAGGGTAAAAGGTAGTTGATTAGTGCCATGGTCAGGTAAGTTGCTGTAACGAATAGCGAACTCGAACGGTCCCCTCTCCCTGTGG
>NZ_JBKABN010000050.1:0-14406 GCF_046269175.1 Serratia sp. J2 | reverse complement strand
CACGGGTGTCTGTCTGCAGGGTTATCGGCGGTTTCATCTCTTATTACCGTGTTATCGGACATGTTTATAATCCCATTATTCAGTGGCCTGCCGATCTGGTTAATACGGTTATAGGTAAAAATTTTCTACCAACTCTACCAATATTCACAAAATTTCTATCTTATGAAAATGTGTCTTCTATATTCATCGGTTCGATGTGCATTTCTTTAGCGGCTACGGTAACCTTTTGTGTTTCCATAATAGTCAGTGGGTGTATGTTTCGGATGATTGATGACTTATTCTTTAAATATACGCTAGGTGTGGAAGGGGCTACATCCTAGAAAAGAAAATGGTTGAAGGAAACACGTAAGTTAACGAAGAGGACGCGTTTAGATCTGCCCAGCATGACTACTGGCGGCAATGAAAAACATTCTATAAGAGTGAGCTAAGTGACGAAGAATGGAAGCAAAAAGTGCTTAATTCGACGCGATAAAGAATATGATACGGCGGTGTTGACGGCTGTGCTTCCAGGCCACAATGGGCGCCCTGTGCCGATCGTGTTCTCGCCGGCGCATAAAACCGGGTGGGGGGCGTAAATGGACTCAGGCGCGTTCCCCCCTGTTCACGCTGGCCGGATCGGGGTTTCCGCTTTGTGCTTTTTTCGGCAAACCGCCACCCTGCCCCGCCAAACCCCACATGTAGTGTCATCACCAGTTGATTAAGACACTAGATGTGGTGGTTTCCCCCGCCTGATCCGGTTCACACCCCTCACACTTTACGATTAATATGATTCCGAAATATGGTATTATTCCTTAAATCGGAAGCAGTAAAAGGATCCATAAGGATCCTCACGACGAATTACTTTTGGTGCAGCCGCGCCCCGCTTGGGCGATAATTTGGGGGCACCGGCGATCGTCACCGGCGCCCAGGACGAAAAAACAGGCGTTTTAGGACAAGATTGCGCTACGTGAAATCTGAACGTCGACGTGGGGCGTAGGCGCCAAGATTTTACGTAGCGCTACCAATCAACATCAGCGAGATGACGCGAGGAGAAAGACACCATGGGACAGGATCTCACCCCTGAGCAGGCACGGTTTGCTGTGCTGTTGACCGACTATCCGCGGATCGCCGGGTACTGGGACTTTGCTACACGGCGATGTGATGAAAACGCGTTGCGGTCGGCACTCAATATCATGAGCAGCGGCGAACGGCAGTTGGCGCTGTTCTTTCTGTCGTTGTGGACCGGCAATGATGAGGGGTTTGATCTGCTGGAGGCGGCACGTGTCGTGGACAGCCAACACCGTCAGCTGTTGATCCATTGGCTGCGCGATCCGTTCTGGCCATGATGCAGCGCGCCGGTTACCGGGGAGGACTGGCCACCACCGGCACACCGACTGGCCAAGAAACCCCGTTGCTGGACACGCGGGATTATCAGCATGCATTGGCGCTGCGCAAAATGGCGCTGGTTTACGATGAACTGCCGCGCTATCTGCTGGCACCGGAAGTGGCTGCCCTGCTTCACTATCTGCCTGACTGGCCGCAGCATGCGCTCATTAATTTACTGTGGAACACCGGTGCCCGGATCAATGAAGCCCTTTCGCTCAAGCGGCGAGACATACGGCTCACCGTTGAGATGCCCCATATCATTCTGCGTACCGCCAAACAACGACGCAGTGGCCCCGGCCGTCCTGCCAAAGGGAAATCGGCCAATCGGCTGATCCCCCTGACCGATCCGCACTTTGTCGACGAGCTGCGTCGGCTATTTGCCAGTACCAAGGAACAGTTCGAGATTGACGCACAAACGTGTGAACGTACCCCCTTGCCGATTTGGCAAACCACCGATCGCACGGTACGCAACTGGCTCACGAAAGCCGAGCGCCAGGCCAACAGCGAGGGCATTCATTTTAGCGTGCCAGTGACGCCGCATGTTTTTCGGCACAGCTACGCGATGCATATGCTCTATCAGGGCACGCCGTTGAAGGTGCTGCAGGGGCTGATGGGCCACGAAAAAGGGGAAAGCACGGAAGTGTATACCCGGGTGTTTGCGCTCGATATCGTCGCCAACCGCCAGGTACAGTTCACGCTGCCGACGCAGGATGCGCTCACGATGATACGGGAGGCGGAAGCGTCCCCAGGCACTAGGCGATAACGAATAAAGTGCTAACGCTCTGCGGTTGTTCAAATACCTCCGCCCTGTCAGGTGAATAGCCAGGACGGAGATATTTCGCTGTGAATTTCCGAGTTGCTTGAGAGCCTGACATGCACACAACACCAGAGCTGTGACGTGAGGGAGTTGGGCGTATAGGAGCTTATGACATGATGAGAGGACGGCAGTATTCCTGGAAGAATGCCTTTTTCTCTATGGTCATGTCATTTTTTAATGGGTTTTTTAGCAATCCCTCACTAACCCAACCTTGTGGCGGCTGCTTTGTAAACTTCAAGCCGTTCGCGTTTACCTACAGCAAGGACGAGGATCACAATAGTTTCATCCTCGACTTTGTAGACTAGCCGATAACCGGATGCGCGGAGTTTGATCTTATAGCAATCAGGTAAGGAGTGCAGTCGGTTAGCCTCAATGCGTGGCGCCTCAACAATCTGCGCCAGCTTCTTTTTTAACTGTTGACGTACAGTCTCACCTAATTTTTTCCACTCTTTGAAGGCTGCATTGTCAAAGTCAATCTTATAAGTCATCGAGTGTTACTCGGATCCGTTTGCCAGGATTCGCTAGACGTTCACGCGCTAACTCGATGATATCTGCGTCTTCATCAGCCAGTAATGCCACCTGAACCGGAAGGCGGTTATTTTGTGCAACGTATTCAAGCACCATACGTACAGCTTCCGAGGCTGTGATCCCCAATCCGTCGAGCGCTACACCGGCCCGGGCCTTTAAGTCATCGTCGATACGAATATTCATTGTACCCATGTCGATATCCCCATGTGGTTACGTTTGTGTATACATATTAAGGTATAACCGACAATAAATAAAGTACATATGGTCCTGTGCTTCACAGTAGCGCCGTCTTCTGCCTGGGAGCTATAGCTTTAAAAGGAGCATCTTGGTTTTAAAGGAAATATGCGGAATTTCAACCGCTCCTCATTTCTGCATGATGCTGCTGAAGGTGATTCACCGTCATGGTTAGTTCGTGAGAAATTTACTTTTAATTATGTTGATTTTTTATCTTTTATGCAGGATTATTGGATTAATTCAGATAAGCTACATAAATGTGGAGTTGGTGATTATGGATTCTCATCAGACAGAGAAAGTCGCATTACGTGCCGAAAAAATGCTGTCCGCGTTGACTGAGCAGATACAACTTCAGAAAGAAGAGCTCAAGGAAAACGAATATTTTCAGGTGTATTCCAAAGCTGCCGTGGCAAAATTTCCAAAACTGACGCGTGCTAACGTGGACTATGCCGTCAGCGAGATGGAAAATGGTGGTTATGTCTTCGAGAAACGTGCGGCCGGTTCGTCCACCAAGTACGCGATGACCGTCCAGAATATTGTCGATATTTATCATCACCGTGGTGTTCCTAAATATCGCGATCGCCATCCTGAAGCAATGACTCTCTTTGTCGGAAACCTGAAGGGCGGTGTCTCAAAGACCGTTTCTACGGTGTCACTGGCTCATGCACTGCGTGCCCACCCCCACCTCCTTTTTGAAGATTTACGCGTCTTGGTCATTGATCTGGATCCTCAGTCCTCAGCCACCATGTTTTTGAACCATACTCGTGCCGTGGGCCTGGTTGAGACAACCTCCGCTCAGGCCATGCTCCAAAATGTCAGTCGGGAAGAGTTACTCAATGAGTTCATCGTGCCGTCTGTTGTACCCGGCGTAGATGTTCTTCCAGCATCCATTGATGATGCGTTCATCGCTTCGGGCTGGGAAAGTTTGTGTGCCGAGCATTTACCTGGCCAAAACCCCCATGCTGTCTTGCGTGAGAACATCATTGATAAACTGAAGTCTGATTATGACTTTATCTTTGTCGACAGCGGCCCTCACCTGGATGCATTCCTTAAGAACGCGATTGCGGCCGCCGATCTCCTGATGACGCCGATCCCGCCCGCACAAGTTGATTTCCACTCTACCCTGAAGTACCTGACCCGTCTGCCTGAGTTGGTCAGTATCATTGAAGCCTCTGGTTGTCCGTGCCGGTTGCAGGGAAACATCGGCTTTATGTCCAAACTCTCAAACAAGCCCGATCACAAAGTCTGCCACAGCCTCGCGAAAGAGATTTTTGGTGGAGACATGCTTGATGCTGCGTTGCCACGTCTTGATGGCTTTGAACGTTGTGGCGAGTCGTTTGATACGGTGATCTCCGCGAACCCGGCTACCTATGTGGGGAGCAGCGAGGCATTGAAGAATGCGCGTACCGCTGCGGAAGATTTTGCCAAAGCGGTATTTGACCGCATTGAATTTATTCGAATGAATTGAGGTGCCCGATGAGCACAAAACGTCAGACAATCGGGCGCACGTTTAACGCGCCAGTTCTTAACAACGAAGCCGAGCCGGAAGCGGTTAAACAGGTATTTACCCTGTCTTCTGGCAGGAAGGCGGTCTTTATCAAAGTGACCGTTCCGGCATCTGAGGTTGAAACCAAAACGTATGTTCTTCAGGAAATAAACGGTCGTGATCAGTCAGCACTCACGCCAGAATCCCTTCAGGATATTACACGGACCATCAGCCTGCAGCAGTTCTTTCCGGCCATTGGTGTCCGCCGCGATAACCGTATCGAGATCTTGGATGGCTCACGTCGTCGCGCCTCTGCCATCCTCAAGCAGGTGGGCCTGGATATCTTGGTCACGGATGAGTCACTCTCGGTCAGCGAGGCCAGAAAGCTGGCACAGGATATTCAGACTGCCCGGGAACATAACATTCGCGAAGTGGGAACTCGGTTGCTAGCCCTCAAGCAAAGTGGGCTGACACAAAAAGAAATCGCTGAAGCGGAGGGATTGTCACAAGCCAAAGTGACGCGTGCGCTGCAGGCTGCCAGTGTCTCTTCTGAATTGCTATCCCTCTTTCCGATCCAATCTGAACTGTCTTTTTCTGACTATAAAGTGTTGCTGACTGCAGAAGAGTTGTTGGCCAGCAATCAACGTTCAGTATCAGAACTCATCGATAATATCAGTGGCGTCGTCAGCGGGATCCGTGAACAGGCATTGTTGGCGGCTGATGAGGTCAAGACTAAAATATTGACGGTAATACGGGATGAGGCCACGCTATTGGGAGAACCAGCGAAAGGAGATGCGGCTGTCATCACCCCACTCTGGCAGTTTTCTGACAAGAACAAATATGCCCGCAAGAAGATACGGGGACGCATGTTCAGTTACGAGTTTAACCGTGTGTCGCCCGAACTGCAGGGGGCCATTGATGACGCGGTGAAAGCTGTCTTGGCCAAGCATCTCAAGTCATAGTTTAAAATGTTCTCCACCCATTTTTCAATGTTAACTATTTAAAATTAATGGTTTTTTAATGGGGATTTCATGGTGAAATCTCCATTAATTCCGACGCCACTCACTTCGACTTACCTTGCAATGCCCTTTCTCTATGGTTGGATCGCAGTAAAATACCCAGTTCGTTCCCCACGTAAAATAGGGTTTAATACATTGTATTTCATGAATATTTTTATTAAATTTCACGCTGAAATCTCCACGGTTGCATAACTCCTCAGCGGCTAGCAATGGTTGCTCACGATCCGCGTTGATATAGCTAGACTATGAATTGGCGGCGGATCTGTCCGCCCCCCTTATTGAGTCAGCCTTCACTCCATCGTCAGCAGTTACTCCCTCCCTCCGCTTAACAGTCGCACCGTGCCGGAAAAATTCAAGCCGCCGGCTGCTGTGCCCGTTCGCATTCCTTCCCCTGGTCAGTCATTTGCGCTGCGGCCTTGCGTCCGGAGCTGGATTTTTTCCTTATGGCCCGTTGCGTCCCGCGCGGTATGGCGGGAGCACACCGCAGATCGCCACAAAGGAAGGAACACCAGAATGACGCAGCTGACCCTGGATATACTCGCGCCAGCCAATACCCCTGATCGGTTACGCCACGTTGGCCAGAACGGCTATGACCATTACCGCCGGGAATTTATCCGGTTGTTTCGTGAAACGGCGCGCTATCACCACCGACATGAGGTTTTCCGCGATTTTGCAGAAATGGCGACACTTGCCGTGCAGAACGTTTTTCTTCGCTGCCCTGATCTGGAAAAAGAGTATCTGGCGATTGCCGGTCGCTATCAACCTGATGATGTTAACCGGATGACTCAGTTGCTGGGGTGTCTCACTGGCGCTCTGGAGTGTCAGCCGGGTGACTTTCTGGGCCAGATCTTCATGGAACTGGAGATCGGCTCAGACCATATGGGCCAGTTTTTCACACCTTATCATCTGTCTGCCCTGGTGGCTCGCCTCACCGCCGGTGATGTATTCAGCGAGCTGGAACACAAGCCGTTCATTACGTTGCAGGAACCGGCAGTTGGGGCGGGCAGTATGGTGATCGCATTTGCTGAAGTGCTTGCGGAACAGGGCATCAACTATCAGGACAAGCTATTCGCCAGTTGCATGGATATTGATGCGACTGCAGCACATATGTGTTACCTGCAACTATCCCTTCTGGGGATACCTGCAGAGGTTGTGATTGGCAACACGCTGACCCTAGTCGTTCGCCGGACTTACCGGACGCCGATGTGGTATGTCGGCAATTGGCAGGAGCGCCTGGGAACGGCGGATGTTCTTGATGCACTGTGTCGGTTTCTCAAAGGCTGAAGATCCCGGGGCTGTTGCCCCGGTTTTCATGGCGCTTCGAGGGGGCATAAGCCCCGGCGCGTTAGCCAGTCCGGCAAGATGACCGGACCCATAAGGATGCCCACCCCGGTGGGCCTGTACCGCAGATCCTGTCTTCCCGAGTGCTCATTCCCTGTAGACGTTATCTCCTGCCATCGCTTAAACGGTTGCACCGTGCCGTCAAAAATCAAGCCGCCCGCTGCGGCACCCGTTCGCATTCCTTCCTTTTCAGTCAGTCATTTGCGCTGCGGCTTTGCATCCGGAGCGTGACTTTTTCCTGATGGCCCGTTGCTGACCGTCGCTCATGGCAAGAGACAACGCCCCTCCTTCGAAAGGAGGAACGCCAGAAGAAAGTTTTTTAAGACCATCATGCGAAGGAGAAGTTTATGAACGATCGCCAGGTAGTTCAAAGCCTGCTGCAGGCACTGACGGATAAGCTGCTGATTTCATCCCCGGAGTTCGCCGCCGCGTTGGCACATTTCAATATCACCACAACGTATCAGGGCGTTAAAGGCGATCCTGACTGGGCGGGCTTGTTCGGGCGTGAAGGCTGTTTTTACGTGGATGTCTTTAACACCGAGCATCCAAAAGGCCTGCGCTATGAGTTTAACTGCTCGGACGACGCGAAAGCCTTCGCCGACGGCGCGCGTGACGGGGAGGTGACCCTGTGAGCCTGTATGACCAGAGGAAACACACGATGACATTTCAGACCTTTCACTGCCTGACCAGTGCGCTGCTCCACACCATGGCAAAGCAGGAACTGCTGGCCTTGAACTGGCCTACGTCACTCCACCTTGAATATGGCCAGCAGCGGGGTCAGAGCGACGGGGTGGTTTTCCACGGCACTCTTTCCAGTACTGACCTGCTTCGAATTATTCCGGGGCTGCGAGGGAAGCGCTATCTGTCCAGGTGCAATGCGCGGGCGTTATTCACGGCTGTGAGGGAGCAGGGCATTTGTGTGCGACTCGAACTGACACAAAGCTGGTACAGCCTTTCCTGGGATACTCGACTGGTTGCTGAGGGCTTTTCTGATGAGATGGAAATGCTGGAAAAGCGTCTGCTGCAGGCGCTGCGCGAACAGTATGACTGCCTGTGTCACAACGTGAAAACGCTGGGCTATAAGCTCACGGAAGGGACATGCCCGGCACAATATGATGAGAACCTGTTCACTCGGGCGACCGCGAACATCACCCTGGAAGCCGTGGCTGTAGACCCGTGCGACTGTGGCTACTGTGATACGGATGAAGCCATTCTGGAGGAATATATCCGGATGATCCTGGACGATAATGCGCGTGTGGTTTCCGTCCGGTTTCAGGTGACGTGTGCGGGCCAACTGATGGCGGAGTCCTGGGCCAGTGAGGTCGTCATCCTCCCTGGGCAGCCGGTAAGAAAGTGGGTCTGCCGTTCAGAAATTCAGTATGTCGCAAACGAAGCCCGCCACGCCATTACTGATCAGGTGCAGGCCTTCCGCAGTTTTGTACATGCCGCCTGATCCCCGGCACTCCCGGGTCGCTCCCCAGCGGCCCGTTTTCCCCCTGCCGGATACCCCCGGCATTGAGCCGGTGTTATCCGGAGTCAAAAAGGCCGCGCCCGTACCGGTCGCCTTCTGTCGCCGTGCCGGCGGAAGGTGATTTTTCCCGCGATACGTTTTGTGCCCAGGGTGGCTGACGCCGTGCCCAGACCTTAGCCCGGGCTGCGTGCGTAACAAGGGAAGCTTCGCCGCGCTCCTCACCCGTTCACGTCAAAAATCAGCGCATTCAGCCCTGATTTTCGCCTGCGCTGCGGCTTGCGGGCGCGCCCTTGTTTCCCCCGCTGACCGCCCGGTCTGGTTCGTGGTCACGGCGACAGCCGTATCCACTAACCTTTATGGGAGAAAGAACGATGCCGAACTGGTGTGCCAACCGAATTAAACTCACCGTGCCTGCGTGTGTGCAGGCCGAGGTAGAAGCCTGGGCGAACAGGACGATGTACCCGTATTACAAACGAGCCATCAATCAGAGTGTCCGCATGTTCATCGCTGGCGTGGCCGGGCGACTGAAGCCGGGTATCGAGATGCAGTATCTGCCGTATCCCGCGCTGACTGCGCATGGCAGCACCGAGCCGACAGAAGCCTCACTCGCTTTCGGGGGATGGGTCGAGATGCTGGAGAGCAATGTGTGGCTTGATAAGTCCTGTTGTCATTATATTGACCAGTATTACCGGGCAACGGGGCTTGCCGGTCTGAAGTGGGATAACTTGACCGCTGCCGAGCAGGCGCGGGTTGATGCCGTGATGCGCAGTAAAAGCCATGACTGGAGCCATTTGTGGTCGCGAAAGGTTAGCCGTGGAGAGCTGTTCGATATGCTTGAAACCGAGCCTGAAGGCGAACTGTTTGATTTACTTCTGATTATTCCCACAAGGCTTGCCTGTGAACTCAACGGGTTCAATGGTCGGCTGCTGGAGAAAGTACAGAGTGCGTATGACTTTTATAGCGCGAGCTATGGCATCAAATGGCCTTCAGCCAGTGAGGCTGAAATAACCAGCGGACACGGCTGGTTGGAAATCGATATAGATACGCCCTGGTCTCCGCCAGATGAGTCGGTCATGGAGGCGTTGTCAGATAAATGGGGTTGTACCATTGACCATTATTTCAGTGAGGCCGGCTGTGACTATTGTGGCTACCGGCGTTATGAAGAAGGCCGTCTGGTTGAGTGTGCAGATGACAGTCTGGAGTATGACGACGAGGATGAGCACGGATGGAGTGATGTTATTGGGCCGGACTGGCTGATGGGTAATGTACCGCACTATGGCGGTTAAATAACAACCACTCAGGGGCGTGTCGCGAACCGTGCGCTCCTGAGCATGTTATCCACAGGCTGTCCGGTACCTTACTGACCTGCACTGTGGACAACCGACTTCGGCGGGCGGGAAAACCCATCTGCAGGCTGAAGCCTGCAGGGACCAAAGCCTTGCGCCTGCGGCGCTTCGGCCCGGGTCCGGAGATCCTGAAATAATGCGATTCATGGCGGAAAACAATCCCGATTTTGGGTTAAAAATTTCTATTATTTTGATGTAAAAAAGGTGCAAAAACTGCACTTATTTGAGTTGTGTTTTCAATCTAATTTCGAGGATAGAAAGTACAACAATCAAAGAAATTCAAACCCGTCTGGGCCCCTTCGGCTTCCCGGTGACCCGGGTCGTCGCCTGCACTTCGCCGGGTGTCCCCGTGGCCACCAGGCTACGCGGAGCCAGTACGGGGCCTGTCTCCGTCCCGTTGGGATAGCAAGCGATGCCTGAAGGGCGGCGTGAGCAGCTGCCGTCCCGGCAACGCCACTTTCGACTTGCCGCCGGTGGCGACCGCTAAGGAAAGCCGGTAAACCGGCTTCTTTGGCGCCCACTTTGACCCCGTTGTCAGCGGTGTTCACTTTTGCTGTGACTGACGCTGCCCTGTTCCGGTCCATAAACAAGGGGCGGCTGAAGCCAGATGCCTGCACCCGTTCGCACTCCCTCCCGTTGGTCAGTCGCTTGCGCTGCGGCTTTGTCATCCCCTTGTTTCTGTCCCTGCTGGAACAGGGCGGTCATGTGTCACAGCAACGTGCTCCCCGCCTTCCGGAAACGGAAAAGTGAGGACACCAGAAAGAAGCCGAAGGAGGCCACGATGACCACGACCGCAGCGACCATTTCCCAGACTGAGCAGGTAACACGTATTGAAATCACCCACCCACGCCAGCGCCAGGTGTTCGTACCTCGTCTGTTCGCGACGCCGTTTGGCGAGCAGATGGTGCAGTCATTTCTGGACAGACACAGCAACTATGAGGGCGGCATGTGGCAGTTCTGGGAGGTGCCGCGCGGGATTAGCGGCCATGTCGGCCCATATACAGACATCATCACAACCCGCCCGACCGGGTACATGACGCCACCAGAGGGAACCTACCAACTGAGCATTCCAGGCAATTATTTTGATGAAGAAGTCTCCGCAGACGCTGCCGGGATCATTGCCACGCTTTTCGTACTTAACCAGCTGTGCTGGAAGACTTCCGAGATGGGGCCGCAGTACGCGCAGACCTGCCAGGGGCTGGTTGACCGTCAGGACGCCCTGAAAGACTACGTGAGCATTATTGAGCATCCGGAACGCAGCAAAATTTTCCGCGCCATTGACTGACATAGCTAGGACCCGGGCAGGGTACCCGGGTCCAGTAAGGAGAACGAGAACATGATCAACTCATTAGCAGTAATGGAAGGGCTGACGATTCTGGCCCGCTGGCTTGAAGACAATATCAACTGTGAATCAGAAATCTGTTTTGATGACCCGGAGACCGGGACGGATTCCGAAAAAATCCTGCCCTGCGTGGAAGCCGCGCTGGTACTGATGTCCGCCACGTTGCCCAATGATGGGCAGGAACCCGGCAGTGAGATCCGGATCCGTGCTCAGGGGGAAGCTAACAGCTATGTGCTGCTAAAAGAGAATACCTGGTTTGCCCAGGTACTGATGAATGGCGAAATGACCACGACCCGACAGGAAGGTTGTTTACGGGCGATGGTCGCGGGGCTGAATAAAGGGCGTGGAGCTGAATAAGATGGCAGATACGATGACGGGGATCAGGGTGCTGGCCGCGATGGCCATCGAAAGAGACTGGCCGACTTTCAGGGAACCAGATAACGCTGACCGATCAGCAATGGCCGCAGAAACACTCTGCTACTTCGCCCGCCAGACTGGGCTGGCCAGCAGCGATGAATCCGTAGACACCATCATGGGCGATCTGATCACCGATTTGATGCACCTGTGTGACAGACTGGACATCGACTTTACGGGGCTGTTGACGGTTTCCACGATGCATCATGACGATGAATCTGGCGGCTGATCTGCTGCCCCTGCTGAAGCCCCCGCGCATCGAGCGCGGGTACTTCAGAACCCCGTCTGCCTGCGTTGTGCCAGTGTATCACTGCAGCATTCTCTGGAGCATTTCAAGGGCTTTCGATTTGCTGACCTGAGGGCGTGACATTAGCGGCATCAGACCCCGCACGGAAAGCGTGATCGTGGCCAACTCTATGGCCCGCTTTACTTCTGGCGCGTTTTCGTAGTCTTTGTAAGAACGCAGGCAAACGCCCAGCTCCTCTGCGGCCCGGTCGCGGCTCCAGCCCAGGCTTTTTCGCCACAATCTGAGGTCAAACCCGGTCATTCTGAAACCTTAAAAGTGCAGAAATTGCACCTATTTTAACTTAATTTTAAATCGTATTTCGAGGCTTAAGAGCACAATAATCAAAGAATTTTAAACCCGGCTGGGCCCCTTCGGCTTCCCGGTGAACCGGGTCGTCGCCTGCACTTCGCCGGGTGTCCCCGTAGTGGCTACCAGGCTACGCGGACCCAGGACGTGGCCTGTCTCCGTCCCGTTGGGATAGCAAGCGATGCCTGAAAGGCGGCGTGAGCAGCTGCCTTTCAGGCAGCGCCACTTTAACTGGCCGTCACGGACGGCCGCTAAGGAAAGCCGGTAAACCGGCTTCTCTGGCGCCCACTTTGGCCCCGTTGTCAGCGGTGTTCACTTTTGCTGTGACTGACGCTGCCCCGTTCCGGTCCGTAAACAAGGGGCGGCTGAGGCCTGATGCCTGCACCCGTTCGCACTCCCTCCCGTTGGTCAGTCGCTTGCGCTGCGGCTTTGTCATCCCCCTTGTTTCCGTCCCTGCTGGAACAGGGCGGTCATGTGTCACAGCAACGTGCTCCCCGCCTTCCGGAAACGGAAAAAAAGGGGACACCAGAAAGAAGCCGAAGGGCACAACAGATGAGGAGATTCGCGATGACTGCAATGGCGTTCTGGAGCAAATCAAGTGCATTTAACGGCTGGTGCAAAGCGTACTTTGTGGAAGGTGCGTGGCGTACCACTGCCTGTGTTACGTCGAAGACGCTGGAAGAGCTGAACGCCAATGGCGATCGCTGGGAACTGGTGACAGTGGGGGAGGCGAAAGCACGTTTTGCGGCGGCCAATTATCGGCCAGTGTCTGAAATCAGCGAAGAAAAATTCACTGACATGCTGGAAGTTCTGCCGCCTCTGGACTGGCAGGGTACTCCAGAGAGCCAGACGTTCAAGCTGAGCGAAATGTACAGCGGCAACATCACGGACATTTTCGCCCAATACCGCACGCGCTTTTTCACGATGCGTAACGAAGTGACGCTCACGCATGAGGAAATTATCGGGAAGATCAGGGCGTTTATCGACGCCGCCGGAATTGCCGCATAAGCGGCAATAAAAAAGCAGAGCGGGCGCTCTGCTTATTCATCCCGGTCTGTTCGAGCAGACCGGACACTACAAGTCTCAGATGGAGTTACATCATGAAAGACGACTTTATCCTTGCATGTCAGGGCTATTTTGTAAAGCAGCGCGAAAGCGCGGAGGTGAGAAAGCACCATCGCGTACAGCGTGACACCGTCGCAGAAGAGAGCATCTCGCCACGCGTGAAGGCGCTGGGGCGTCATATCGCCCGCTGTCAGCGCAAGCGCAAGCCTGTGCGCATCCCGGCACTGAACGTGGTGGAGTGGGGGCAGTTGCTGCGCTCACTGGAGATTAAGCGGGCGTATGCCTGATACCTGTGCCGTCCTCCGGGGCGGCATTTTCTGACCCGTCCGGGAGTCAGCGGCATCGAGCCGCTGACTCCCGGAAACGAACGCCTGCTGCGACGGAGTACACAATGAAAAAAATTACAGAGGGCGCGCCTTATGGCGTCACGGTTATTCAGCTTGAAAACTGCGATGAGGCGCTTTATCTGCACGGAAATTACCTGGCGTGTGCCGATTTTGCTGAAAGAGATGATCCTGTCTGCGGTGTTGGAGAACACCTAGCGGAGACGTTGGGTGTTCCGTTTAAGCTTCTGACCCTGCCCGCTCCGGAAAACGAAGAGTGGGCCTGGAATGATGTTGTTGAGTCGCTGGGATGGGGAAAAACGCTTACGCTGGGCACGAGAGTGATGCGCCCTGTTCTTGAATGCTCTACCTCCCATATTACGCTTGCTGACATCCATCTGCTGGGTGACCTGACTTGCGACACGTCTACCCGGGAATGGATCCATGACACAGGCGTCGGATTCATGATCCGCCTTGATGCTGTCAGATCCCCCCTCCTGAAGCTGAAACAAAAAGGGCTGTCAGGTGCTGCGCGCTGGGTTATCTGGCAGGGCATAAAGCAGGGCAATATCAGCATGATCCATTTTTCTGCTGTGGGAGATGAACTGGACGGTCTAGCGACATTCGACTGGTAATCATTTTGCCCCGGACTCCGGGGCAATGCACTTCCCGATCAGCATACTTTTCCGCGTACTCAGTACTCGGGGCTCGCAGCTGGCTTGCGCCAGCGCCGCCCCGACCGGGTCCGCATGGCGGCCCCTCAAAGGAAACGGGCGTTGCCCGCCACTTCCCTCCGGCGTTTCCCTTTCTGTTCCCTGCGTGGTCACGGGTTGCCCTTGCCGTGAAAGACACTGGCACGGACCGTGATTCAGGCAAGGGTAAAGGCTGCGCCTGCTGCCATCACCCGTTCGCACGCCTTCTCTTCGGTCAGTTGTTTGCGCTGCGGCCTCCGGCAGCCCCCTTGCATGAATCCCTGATGGTCCGGGCCGGTCATTTCATCACGGCAACGCCCTCCCGCGACGGTGACTCACCTTCGAAAGGAGAACGCCAGAAGATAGTCATT